>CBFDCH010000139.1:0-6553 GCA_965603235.1 uncultured bacterium
GAATGATCAACCGGCAAACGCCAGGCAAATGGTATCCATGCTCAAAGGGATTCCCTGTAAAATTAATATAATTCCTTACAATGAAAATGATTGTGTCAATTATTCCACTCCGACTACCGCAACCGTGCTCGCATTTCAGAATATCTTATTGGAAAAAGGATTTACTGTCACTGTCAGATATTCAAAAGGAACGGAAACTAATTCTGCCTGTGGTCAATTGGTGGGAAGTTTATCTGAGGGAAGTAGAGTGAAATGAAGTGGGATTTTAAACTTGATGAGTTCCAAAAAAAAGCCATATCTGCTGTTAAACAGGGCCAATCTGTCCTTGTGTCAGCTCCAACCGGCGCCGGCAAGACCGTTATTGCTGAATATGTGATCAAAAAGTGTATTGAAGAGGGGAAGGGGGTGATTTATACAGCCCCGATTAAGGCGTTATCAAATCAGAAATATCGCGAGTTTAAAAACCTTTTTCCAGGACAAACCGGTATTGTCACCGGAGATGTGAGTATACAACCGCATGCATCTCTTTTAATAATGACCACCGAGATTTTTCGTAACAGGCTTTTGGAATCTTCTCCCGGTTTATCAGATCATAGTTGGATCATTTTTGATGAGATCCACTATATTGACGATATGGAGCGAGGCACTGTTTGGGAGGAATCTCTCATCCTCCTGCCACCCGATTTAAAAGTTTTGGGGCTTTCCGCCACCATACCAAATATAGATAACTTGGCCAGTTGGCTGCAGGCAATTCATGGACGGCCTTTCGCAGTAATCAAAGAAAACCACCGTCCTGTACCACTCAATTTTTTTTACCAAAGTAGCGAAAAAGTCACTGCGGATCTGAAAGAGTTGAAACGATTTGGCTTTGCCAACAAGCATCGGGTAAATCTCCCCCTCCCATCTCCGGGTCAGCGTAGATTCAGGGGGCCCAGGAATCGAGCCATGCCATTGATAAAACACCTGATAGAGTCCAGGCGGTTACCCTGTCTCTATTTTTGCTTCAGCCGCAAGCGCTGTGAGTATTTGGCTGAACAAGCCTCTGGCTTCAATTTACTTGAGAGTGACCGAATGGCAACCATTTTGTCAGTTTTTGACTCATTAACACACCGTTTCCATATTGGGGCTGATGAGAGGACTCAGGTTATGCGGGGATTGGTCAAAAACGGTATTGCCTACCATCATGCGGGTATCCATCCAATGTTAAAGGAGGTAATCGAACGACTCTTTACCAGCCGGTTGATCCGGGTGATTTTCACCACTGAAACTTTTGCTCTTGGAATAAATATGCCCGCCCGAACCGTGGTGATTGATGAACTGAGAAAACGGTATGGCCGGTTTTTTAGAATTATGAAAAAAAGAGATTTTTTTCAGATGGCCGGGAGGAGTGGCAGGCGTGGGATTGACAAGGAGGGATTTGTCTATCTACGGGTGAATCCTTTGGAAGTGGATTTTGATCAGCTCAATCGATTTCTGCGGGCGAAACCGGAGCCCATTCAAAGTCGTTTTAACCTTTCTTATGCCGCCTTACTAAACCTGTATGAACTCTATGGTGAGAACTTGCATCAGGTTTTTTTAAATTCTTTTTATTATTTTCAGGAAGGGAAAAAATCCAATCTTTATCAATATGAACAGATGAAGCGGCGTTTAAAATTGTTGCGCCGGCTCAATTATCTGTCTTCTAATAAGCTCACGGACAAGGGTCAGTTTGCCAAGGGAATTTACGGCTATGAGCTCTCCCTGGGGGAAATTTACGGGAATGGATTGTTAGAGAGATTATCATATAGGGAACTGGCAATGTTGTGTCTGGCTGCAGTTTTTGAACCCCGGCCAGGAAAAAAGAAGATCCGGGGGAATAAGACAATAAAAAAATTAAGGATGACCTGCAGCAGAATTACCTCATCAATTCACCAGATTGAAAAGAGGGATGGGATTTCATCCATAACCAAGAAATTTTATTTTGATCTCTCCACCTCATTGCTGAATTGGATGGATAAGAAACCATTCCGTGAGATTTTGGCAGAGCTTGAGAGTGATGAAGGAGAGATCATTCGATATTACCGCATGTGTATTCAGGTACTGCGTGAAATGTCACTGGCTCCTTTGGGAAAAAATTTCCGGCAGAATATTTATAAAGCGATTGACCTGATAAACCGGGGAGTGATAAATGCCGAAGAACAATTGGAACAGGTGGCAGCAGTGGATTTTGCTGAACGGGAAGTCATTCATGTTCCGGAATAAGATGTTTATGTGTGGCGGATGAAGTTTTTGAGGTGAATGTTGTGGCCAATATCTTGCCACTGAATTTATCAACAAGAATCATTTGAGTTCTGCCTGGATCAACCTCAACAAGCAGCCGTTTTTCAGCAACAACAACCTGATGGATAAGTTTTTCAGAAGATTCATTGATGAGGATGGCCAGGACCATCTTATCCGTGGATAGTAGACGGCAGGCCAGAGGTTTTTCATTGTAATGAAAAGAAATATTGGCTTGTAAAAGCTGGTGTTTTAACATGGCGATAAAGGGGATTTTGTTCTCTGAAAATTCCAAGGGCAAAGGCTCAAGCAGAATATTGGAGTCATCTTGTTCCCTTTTTTTTGTCCTGCGTATCCCCTTCTTTATAGATTGAATCGTATCTTGGTTGAAAATGGCAGGCAATTGGATATATTCTGGCATAAACCATGGGGTTGCTTCGTATGAATTTAACATGGGTAAATTATTGCGAGCGCCCAATTTAGCCAATGGTTTGGTGATTTCCCCATAAGGAGTGCCGGTAATTCCGCCGGTAACCAGGATTTTAATCCCTTTTTTTGCAGCCAGGAGTAAAATGGCTGCCGTTTTTTCAGGTAATAGCTCCGGTGTTGGTACGATTAGTAGTTTGCAATGAGCTATCCGTTTGAAATCCAGCTTGTGGTCAGAAATTGCCATTGGAAAAACATTAAAATGATTGGCCAGTATGCGGATTACTTCCTTGCTGGCATTCATTGCCATCGGCCGAGCGCAGAAGAGCCTGGTGTGAGGGAGAATCAGTGCGACTTCGTCAGCTAAAAAATCGTCAAGATAGGGCGCGGCAGCTGTAAAAAAATCAGCAAATTTTTTTATTACCTGCAGCTCTGGTTTAGCTGTGCCGTCTACTCTGTAAATGCCAATGACTGATTCATTATCCAGTGGCTGGTAGGGATTGATATTCCATAGCCATTGAACCACACCCGCCCCCCTGGATGCAAAGGCATAAGCAAATTTCCGCTCTAGTAAACTGGCAGCTTCATAAGGATTTCTCCATGGATTGCCATTGATATCCTCCAGCCTCATTAAACCGGTTTCAGAAATCAGGTTGGGTTTTTCCGGAACCTTGGTGACAATACCGTCCCACAGCAGGTCATTGTTGTACCACCAGGTATGAACACTGGTATAATCAACCGCTGGATAGAAGAATTGCTGGCCCGGTCGAATGCCGGTTCCCCCCTCGTCTTGACCGACAGTAACCAATACATCTCCGGCAACCGTTTTTATAGTATGGTTAAGCCTTGATGCCCAGCGTTGAAATACATCTTGCACGAAGAGGATAAAATCATAGGCTTTTCGGGGGAAATAATTGGTTTTTATTCGGGAATATGTGAAGTCTTTTTCTTGAGGCAGGGTCAGGGGTTGAGTGCCGGGGTCCTGCCACAACTGCCTAATATAATCCTGCCCCAAGCCATGATGCGAACCCAGCCAGGACTGCCAATATTTCATCTCATGAGCATCTCCAATCGGGCGGGTGAGCCATAGATCCTTGGGAGCAGCATAGGAGGGCTCATTTATCAGATCATAATGGATCCAGTGGATCCCTCTGTATCTTTGGCAAATTTGTTTTATGAATGTGTGCTGCATTTTTACCGAAATCGGATCTAAATATGGATGTGTTCCATTAAAATTTGGCGGCAGAAAAGCAAAAAAGGTAAAGCAGAGGTGAATGCCATTGTTGGCAGCAGATAATATATAAGCATCCAGGGCTCTCAAGACTGAATCTGAAATGTCTCCCGATGGTGTCAGTATTTGCCGCCATCCGGTCCATATTCCTGTGCGGATAAAGTTTATCCCCTGTTCTCTCATTTTGGAAAAATCCTCATTCCATTGGCGTGCGTTTGGTAAAAGAAGGAATTTTCTCTGGTTTATGGAGCACATATGAGAAGTGCCGATGATTGGCAATACCTTGCCACCCAGGCGGAACCAATCTTTTGATACGGTCAAGGGTGGGGAGGATAACAGGAGATTGTTGTCTTTAATCCAGAAGCCGTTGAATGCCTGTTTGGGCGACCAGGGAGCATTGAGGAGGGAAACAGAGATATTGTACAATCCCGGCTGTAAATGTTTTTTGATTTCAAGGGGCAGCTGGTAAGAGATAGATGCCAGATTACCTTGGAGGGTTAATGTTTTACGAAAATATTCTTTATTTTGATGGGTTACCAATACCTGAATTTTCAATTGTCCGGCTCTATTGTCTGAGTCTCCCGGGCGGCTGAAATGGATATGAATGGACTGTTTTTCTTTTGAGGACATACTCGCTTTTTCAGGGTAGACCTCCAGGCGCGTTGCTCCCTGTCTGGCCCGGTTAACGCATGCTCGAATCAAGGGAATTGGCAGAGCCCCATCGGTTGGGGCAAATATCCAGCGTCCGCCTGCTTCCGGTCCACGGATACGATCAATTTCCAGAAGCGGACAAAAGAGTGGGGTGCCCTGCGGAGAAATAAGGTGAACAAGTGGGCGGAGCACAGCTAAATATGGTCCGGATGAGCCATCCTCGTCCGAAAATTCCTTCTCCGTAGTGAATCTGACCGTCAGGCTGAAAGTTTTTGACGGGTGCAGGGACAAATTTCCGTTTCCTGGTATCGGGAGATATGTTTTTGCCTGTAGTGTTGATTTTATGCCAACTGGAATATGTAGAGGCTCGGCCGGTCCAATCAATAATTTACGGGCAAAGGCGGGCTGGTGAACACCCAAAACCCAGCTGGCTCCTTGTTTATCCCATAAGACCGGTTGATGAAATGGAGCGCCGCCAATAATAAGTAAATTTCCGCCCGCCTTGATAAACCGCAGGATAGCCGGCCAACATTGTAGAGGAAATGCACTCCCATGGACAAAAAACAACAAGGCGAAGTTTTTTCGGTTTAATCTCTCATTCATAGCGGTTATTGAGGAAATAATTTCATATTGATTTCCTGTTAATGTCGCTTTTACATCCTGCAATGCCAGAGGTGATGCATCCACGAAGGGAAAATCGGGAGGATAAAAGAGGGCGATTTTTTTCTGAATGATTTTTTCACTGCTTGAGAAGAGAACAAGGGATGATACAATAAACAAAAAGAGAAATTTTTTACATGTAACCATTTTGACTCCGTCATTTTAAATGTATTCAAAATAGTTTTATTTGTCAAACGGTGTGCAAACAGCTACGTAACCTTAAGTAGCCGCTTAGTTAAACTGCAATTGGGCGCTGGTTTTTCGGAAAACGTTAACATCCTGACGCAGGTGGGGAGTCGACAATCCTGGCCATGTTTTTATAATCTCAAAACCAGCTTTGATTTTTTGTTGAAAATATAATGGTGTCTGGAATGTTGCACAGATATTTTTACCCTCTTTGTCCAGATTACGAATAACAATTTTTCCGTTGTGGTACTGAGTTTTTTCTGCCTGACTCAGATAATCGATGAATTGATCTCCATGGGTTGTAAAGTAAAAATGACCACCAGGTTTCAACACTCTGTAAAATTCTTTAAGCCAGCTGAGTTGCAGAGCTTCACCGAGATGGGTAAAAATAGATTGAGCGTAAATAAGGTTAAAAGTTTCAGCCGGGAAATCCAGGGGCGGATCCAATTGATTGGTGCTGAAGCTGGCAAAAGGCAGGTTGGTCTGACACCAGCGCACCAACCTGCTGTTGTAGTCAGTGCCGCATAGGGAGGCTTCCGGCAGTTGATGGAAGTGCCGTATCAAACGGCCGCAGCCACAGCCAAAATCAAGAACATTTCCCGGATTGCGTGGATCAACATCACATTTTTTTAAATTTTCCGAGATATGGTTAAATACGAGTTGTCCTGAATTGAAATAAACAGAACGCCAGCCGTGACCAATAACAGCAAACACCAGATTGGCTGGAGGAAGGGGTAGTTTATCAGGAGCCCCAAAAAATTTTATCTTTATCTCGTGTATTGGATTGACATGGCGGATGTTCAATAAGCTGTGGAATAATAAAGCGAAAAACTTGTAGAGTCCCAATTTCTGCAGCAGGTGAACGAGCCATTGTTTCATGGGAATTTAATTTTGTTGTTCATCCTCCGATACGTTTGCCTCTACCCTGATAATGGCAAGTCCTTTTTGGTCATTGGACCTGATCTTTAAAAAGGATATGTATCGGCCGGTTTGAAGCGGTTTGAAGGTTATCTTTAGTTTGGCCTCTTCCTTGGGCTGGATCACCTTGTCACTGAAATCCGTTGAAATTTCGGGAGTGTGAGTTAGCTCAAGAATCCGCAGGGCAACGGTCCCTTCATTGGATATTGTTACTGTTTTTTCATA
>CBFDCH010000140.1:0-6516 GCA_965603235.1 uncultured bacterium
TTGACAATGCCGTGGGTGTGACCATACTGCCATTGCTGAAAGTGGCTGCATACAAATTCTGAGCATTAACGTGAAAGTGGTCGTAACTCAATTGGTAGTGAACCCATTTTAGAATAAAAATGGCGCAAGCCATACCAATTGCCAGGCCCAGGACATTAATCAGGGAGTATCCCTTGTGCCTTTTGATTCTCCTTACAGCCACCTTAAAATAGTTGAAAAAAAGGGCCAGAAAATTACCCCTGGCATTGTCCGGAGGGATTGGTATCCATCTTCGTGTATTGGTTTTATAATAATCTGCGCTGATCTTTTTTACAGACCCAAGATTGGCCACAGCTGTATCAAAGGCCTTTTTTTCACTTTTCCCCTGTTCTTTTAGATGATCGATCTCATCCAGCAGATGGGAGTGTAATTCCTCAATATATCCGTCCTCAAGTCCCTGGGTTCCCCTCAATGTTTTCAACCACCTTCTTATGGCTTTTTCCAGATTAAACATTTTACACCTCTGCAGGTTTTAACTTATCTTTGGCAAAAGAATCCCATAACTGTGCCAGAACTCCATGAACATTCAGCCATTCATTCATGTCTTTGTTAAGGGCTTCTTTACCTTTAAGGGTGATGGAATAGTATTTGCGGTGCCTTCCTTTATCAGACATTATCCATCGGGATTGAATTAAGTTGTTCTTCTCAAGGCGGTGGAGAACCGGGTATAGCATTCCATCGGACCATGCTATCTCCCCCGCTGATAGCTCTTTAACCCGCTGTATGATTTGATAACCATAACTCTCCTCAGCTTTCAAAATTGATAGAATCAAGGGTTTTGTTCATTTTTACCTCACATTACTATATACATAGCATCGCAATGTATCCTATACGCAATGGATGGTGAAAAGGTTTCTTCTGGAAATATTTTTTTTAGGCGCCTGTCCCCTTTTTTCAATTGTGGCTGAGATATAAGGATGAAGATGATGGCGAGGATAGCACCACCTATTTTAAATGAGAATCTAAGGTGACAGAACCGAAGCTTTTAGAGTTTGATCTCGGTTTTGGATTTTTTCTTCATGGCTGCGAATTCTTTGAGGATTTCCCTTTCCATTTTTTTTAACTTTTCCACTTCAGTGCGGCTGGTGTCACTGACACCAGTTTCCAGAGCTTTAATCTCTTTTTTCTTTTGGTTGATTTTTTCCCTTGCTCCTTGCCACTCTTTTACAAAAAATTCTCCAAGATTGCAACCCCTAGTTTTTCTTTTTTCCGTTTAAAGTAATTTGAGGAATTTTGTTGCCCTTAGCAGGGATAATCAATAACTGGTTTTTGGAGTAACTTTCGATTGATATCACTATTTGAGGCTGTTGACCTATGTCAGGGGGCCAGGCCTTTTCATGTTCCTCCATGATCCGTTCTTCTATTCTGTCCTGATCTCTGGCATCAGCCTTTTGTAACTCATAGGTCATGCTGACCGTTTGGGGTGTCATATTGTAACCGCGGTTTGGATCATTGATATGTTGTTTGTTGTATGCCCGCCAGCGGGCCCGTTTATCCGCAATATTCAATTGATCGATTGCTGACGCAGCTCTGACGGATTTTTGCCTTATACCTCTTTGATAATCCCGATAAATCCTTTTACTATCGGTTTGATTGTATGACCGGTTTGTCGGTTTATTATTTGCGGTTGTTTGGCTTGTTCCCCGATGTTCAGCCGGGTGAATCCCTCTCCTCTCTTCCTTCCTGTAGGCATGGTCTGGTTGTTTTATGCTGGCAACGTAAATATTTTCATAGACCGAGTACCGGTTCAGCTGACATACCATATATTCAAACAGCCCTTTATCCGGCTGAGGCTTTGCCTTGAATAGTACTGGCACGGTCAATATTATTGCCAGCAACACCGGCAGTCCCGAGGAAACAATCCCTGGTATATTTCGCCGGTATATTCGTTTACCATAACCTTGTGGGCCGGTAAAATACCGCTTTAGTTTTTTCCATAGGCGGCGAATATGGGTTTTAATTATACCGCTCTGATAAATCTTATTGCCGTATCCTCCAGGCCCCTCCAGATGCCATATCAAAATCTTCTTGTACTTTAGTAAAATTGATTTATGTTTCATTGGATCCCCTGATACATACCGAAGCAATTCTTTTTCCAATAGATTCGCCTAATTCTGTCATAAAAGAGAGACAAAACTTGATCTGACGTTTTTCGGTTGTTCCTTGTCTTATATTTGTGGTATTTTAAAGAATCAACCGAGGAATCATCATGAACATCTATTTGATTATTGTTTTGTTTTTCATAGCGGCCAAGTATGGTCTGCAACTTGTCATTGAAACATTGAATAACAAAAACCTGAAAACAGAATTACCCAAGGAATTTGGCGGTGTTTATGATGCGGACCACTATGCCCGATCCCAACTCTACACCAGGGATCATTCCAGAATGGTCCTGATACAGGGCGGCACGATCATCCTGTTAACAGTGCCATTCATCCTGCTTGGCGGATTTAACTTCCTTGACTTTTGGTTGCGGAGCTGGAATTTGAACGAGCTATTTACCGGCTTGGCCTACATCCTGATTCTTGCCTGGATCGCCGCCCTTGTTGACCTGCCATTTAAGATCTATCACACCTTTGTGCTGGAGGAAAAGTACGGTTTCAACAAAACAACCGTAAAAACCTTTATCCTTGATATTGTTAAGGGGATGATCCTTATGCTCGTAATCGGCAGCCCGCTGCTGATTGCCATCTTATGGTTTTTTGGAACGGCCGCCGCCATGGCGCCGCTCTATATCTGGATTGTGATGGTGTTTTTTCAGATTTTCATGACATTTATCTCGCCGATAGTTGTGATGCCCCTGTTCAATAAATTCAAACCGCTGCCTGCAGGAGATCTAAGAACAGCCATTGAAAATTACACTTTATCCCAGGATTTTAAAATTAAAGGTATTTTCACCATGGACGGCTCCAAGCGTTCTGCCAGGGCCAACGCCTTTTTCACCGGCTTTGGCAAATCAAAAAGAATTGTCCTGTTTGACACCTTGATCGAAAAACATTCCATAGATGAGCTTGTCAGTGTACTGGCCCATGAAGTGGGCCATTACAAGGCCAGGCATATTCCCAAGACAATGGCTGTCTCTTTTCTTGAAAATGGCTTGATGCTTTTGGTGCTCTCGCTCTTTTTGGAAAATCGCCTTCTATTTGACGCCTTTCGGATGGAGAATCTCTCTGTATACGCCAGTCTGATATTTTTCGGCTTCCTCTATTCCCCCATTTCTCTTTTATTAAGCTTTTTTGGCCATAAAATGTCTCGCTCCCATGAGCGGGAAGCTGATCATTATGTAATAAAAAGTTCGGGTCTAAAAGAGGCTTTTATCTCTGCCTTAAAAAAATTGAGCGTCCATAATCTGGCTAATCTCACCCCTCATCCGGTTAAGGTAATTTTGCAATATAGCCATCCCCCGGTATTGGAAAGAATAAAACACATCAGAAGCCTGTCGGATGAAGATTCTGAAAATAAATCTCAGGATCTGGAATTGTCATAATCGGCTGCCGAGTCGATTGGTACTCTCTAATTGATACGGATTCGCAGGCCAATGCCGACCTGTAGATGAATGCCGCCAAGATCCACTTCAACATCCTGTGGCTTTACTTTCAAAGAAATATATTTTACCTCAGTGAAGAGGAAGATATCCTGGAATGGGAAATATTTTAATCCGGCGGCCAGGGTGATGGTGGATTTGTTGCCGGAAATTTCCAGGTTCCTGTATTCACTTGAGATGGTTTGTTTGTAAGAATAAAACCCGGCGCCAACTTTAAAATAAGGAAAAAGTTTGTCCAGGTTGAGCCGGTAACCGGCATAGATGTCGACTCCCCGAATTTCGAGGCTGGATGTTTCTCCGTATAAACCGAGTGACCCGGTAGCACTGTAATCACCTTCATAACAAACGCCAATAAATAACCCTGTGTATAAATTGAGCTCAAAGTGAGGGATATAAATACTGTCATTTCCATAAATGTCTCGTACTTCTTTGCTGTTTATGGTGCGGAAACCGAGGGCGATTCCACTTTCAACCTCAACAGCGCGCATAGGTGTAAGTAACAAGGACACCAGGATAAATCCCAGTGTTAGTGTTTTCATAACCCCCCTCAATTGCTGGCGAATACCGGATCGCTTCTACGTCCTTCCTGACTAACCGCAGTAATTTTATAGGTAAATAACTGGCTTGGTGCCAACATTTTATCTTCGAAATAAAAAACCTGACCGTCTACTCTGGATAAATATTCATATTCACTGTCAGAGGAGCCTTTGCTTTTTCGATAAAGCCTGTAATAGCTAATAGCGTTGATGTTGTCGGGATTGGGCTGCCACTCCAGGCGGTTGATATATTCTTTAAAGAACAGCAAGGAATTTTCCACCCTGTTGACCTTAAACTGATTCGGAGGTAGCACTATTGCAGCAAATTCTTCATAAATGGTTAACCTTTGGTTGGGCGTTATGTTGCCAAGAATTTGCCAATGACCGGAAGGCCATTTAATACTTACCTCCTCTACCATTTCACTATCACCCAATCCGAAGTGGAGGTATTGATCTCCCTCAGGCTGTCCTGTTATCAATCGGATTTGTTTTAAAAGCTGGCCCCCTACCCTGGCCGTTACCTGAACCATTGTACCAACGGCTGACCGGTTGGATTGGCCACCCTCACACCAGATCGTCAACCAATTGTTTTCTTGTAGACGGTTCTGATATAACTTGTTTTCATCGATCCTGCGGATCATATACATATCCAGAAATCCGTCAAGATTAATATCCCACCATTTACAGGCCACCGTAGACTCGGTGCTGTCTGAAACGATCATACCATCAAAAAGTTGACTGAAAGTACCGTCTCCATTGTTGGCATAAAACAAATTCAAGCCACCCTGATCCTTGCCTGCCACAAATACATCCAAATCACCGTCATTATCATAATCGCCAAAGGCAGCCGCATGTCCTGGCAATAAATCTGCTTGGAAAGGACCAATAAAAACCTTGCTAAAACCACCATCTCCTCTATTTTTATAGAGGCGGGGAGTTTCTTCACCACCAGGTAATAGGGCAAGATCATTGTCATAATCAATCCAAAGAGAGAGGATGATTTGTCGGGTATTGGTTAACACATCGTTTGTTAATTTAGACGGAGTCACATCAACAAAAACACCTTCACCCTCATTTTGGTAGAGCGCGCAAGGTTGATCACCAGCATGGGCAACAAAAAGATCAACCAGGCCATCATTGTTAGGATCAGCCCAACTGCAACCATATCCGTTGCTATCCTCGGCAGGTGGGATGTTGCTGACTTTAAGGAATGTACCATCCCCCTGATTGTGGAAGAGTGAGTTTTTCGCACCGCGGTTGCATACATAGAGATCGAGGAAGCCGTCATCATCGTAATCACCCCAGCTGCAGGCAACAGAGTTGAGGTTTTCCTCGACCAATTCCTGATCGAGAATTCTGGTGAAAGATCCATTGCCATTGTTGGCGAAGAGCAGGTTCTTGTGATCCAGGTTATTTGCCTGCGTCCCGGCATCTCCATTGGCAATGAAAATATCGAGGGTGCCATCATTGTTGTAATCGCCAATAGTGGTTGCCATAAAGTCACCTTTAGTATTTACCAGGGGATCATCGTGTACTTTACGGAAAGAGCCATCAGGTTGTTGTAAAAATAACTGATTATTCTCAGTCACCACGGTAACTGTCTCTTGTGTGGAGGTCTTTGCCCGCTTGGCAAGAAGGAAAACATCAATTAAGCCATCATTATTTAAGTCTGCCCAGATACCTCCCTGATAGTACCCGGGTTGACCGGTTGCTTTGGTGCTTATTCTGAAAAAATCCTTGCTCCAAAGAAATAATGCCAGGCACAAGGTAACGAAAAAAAAGATTAGTTTAAATGGTTTTTTCTTTATCATGAGATACAATAACAATAACAAGAATTTACTGATTTATCAACATATAATTGTGCAAATCCCTCTCCAATGATATAATTTATCCTCATTCTCATGAAGATTTTTAAGCGAATTTCCAAAATATTTTTTATTATCATTGTCGTATACTTTATCATTGCATTACTCACCACCATCGGTTATCGGCAAAAAGCCAATCCCAATGCACTGCCTCACTACTACCAAAGAGGCGTTTACCATATGCATACCCAATTCTCGGATGGCAGTGGAACCGTTGGTGAACTTGTCCGTGTCGCTAACAAACAAAACCTGAATTTCATTATAATTACCGACCACGGACGCCCAAACCGTAAATCAACAGCTGCCACCTCCTGGCAGGACAACGTCCTGATCATCGGCGCCTCGGAATTCTCTCTCAACTGCGGCCATATGGCAGCCCTGGGCTATGCTGAGCACGACTATATTTATGGACCAGAAGCACAGGAAGCCATCAATGAAGTGAACGAAACCGCAGGTGTTACTTTTATTTCCCACCCCTTTGACATCCGGATTCCGTGGACCGATTGGGATATTAATCGGTTTACCGGCATTG
>CBFDCH010000141.1:0-6494 GCA_965603235.1 uncultured bacterium
AAGGAGAGTAAAACTTTCTTACCAGAGAAGTCGGTTAAATTAATCTCCTGATTGTCCTGGTCCTTTAATGTAAAATTTTTAACAATATCACCTATTTCAACAGCCATGATAAACCTCCCAAAACCTGACTTTTATTAAAAACTACAAACAAAGCCCCAAATTATGTTAGAGGAATTGCTCGAACCTCTCTTTCTTGGCCTTGCAAATCGGACAAATACCCGGAGGTCCCTCTCTGGCGCACAAATAACCACATACCTTGCAGCGCCACACTGGTAAGGGGATGGAAGAGAGTTGGCGAGTCTCAGCGGCCGGCGTGGCGGATTTCCTCTGTTCCCTTGGTGGTCGGCGCTCGGGGATTGATTCCGCCTCTTTTTGTCCGCGGGCAATCTTTTCTGATACATACAGGGCGCAGTAGCAGGCATCTAATTCATCAATATCAGCGTCACGGTAGTCACAGGGACAGACAATATCCAGGTCTTCTTTCATGATGCCGTCTGCCAGGCGGCAGGGACAGGCCCAATAACCGTAACGGTTTTCATTCACCAGCAATCCCTCGATCAGTTCTTTGGTGAATTCAACATCTGGATTTAAAAAATACCCACCCTCTTCAGCTTCTTTTTTTAACTTTTGGTACAGGTGATCAATCTCCTCCTGGCTGGGAGAGTATTCTTCGCTCATTTTTTTAACTCCAGTTTTATTTCATATTCCTTGAATCCTACCACGCAGCTTTTTTGGTTAAATACCAGGGTGGGAAAGGAACAACGGGGATTCCATTTTTTCACCTCTTCTTCTATCTTGTCCCGCTCTTCACTGGATAGTAAATCCACATCTATATATTTATACGCCACCCCCAGGTTTTTTAATAGTCGTTTGGTTTTTTTGCACCACACACAGGTGCTGATGGCATATAACATAATGTCGCCGCTCTCTTCACCCTCTACCTGCTTTATCTCAACCATGGAACCTCCTCTTTTCAATATTAATTATAGAAAGGGCGCCAAGCTTTGTCAAACATATGCGCCCGCCTTATTTTATCCGTTTTTGGCAATTCTGAGGGTCAGTTATAATTCCTTTTTAGAATAACACTGGTATTTTTGAACCTGATCCTGATAGAATAGTGATTGAGGAGTATGCGATGAGTAATGTCGATTATGCACCGGTGTGCGGAATTTATTGTGGCGGCTGTGAGTTCCTTGGCAAGCAGTGTCAGGGGTGTGGTATTGTAGAGGGTAAACCTTTCTGGGTCTCTCAATTACCAACTGGGATATGTCCCATATACGATTGTTGCGTGAATGAAAAAAAACTGGAACATTGTGGGCTGTGTGAGGAACTTCCCTGTAAAATTTTCCTGGAATTGCGGGATCCCAACGCCAGTGACGAGGAATTCCAAAAATCCTTAAGCATCCGGCAAAAGGAATTATTGAGGCGCAAAGAGATAGGTACTGAGGCATGGCTGCAGGAGGCGGCTGCAGAGTGTGCAGAGAAAGTTGATTGAAATGGATTGACATGGAATCACAAAGGAAAAAAGAGGCCGCGACATTTAAAATTTACTTCAGCCAGTGTCTTCTGCTGAGCCTCTTTTTTCTGTTCTTGCTGCCGGCAGCCCATTGGCCTCAACACCGCGAGAGACCATTTGTGGGGGCGGGCATTCTTCCCTATACCGGAATTGGCGGTGATGTATATATTCTGCTGGGTTATGATCCCGGCCGGGGCTGGACCAGTTTTGGCGGGGCTCCGGAAAAGGTGGTCAGCGTGGCAGATGCCAATCCGCGGTGGGAGACGAGGGTAGAGACCGCTTTGCGTGAAGCTTTTGAAGAGTGCCGCCTGGTCATTCCATTTGAGGAATTTGAGCGGGGTTTACGTGCCGATCGTTTTTTTCCGGAATCTCAATCCCGGGGAGAGTTTAGAACATTTACGGTAAAGATTTTATACCGGCCAGTCTCCATGTTTGCCGAGCGCAGGGTTCCTGTTAACTCCAGATATTCTGAGAAAACCAACTATGTATGGATGCCGCTTGACCAACTCAGGCAAATGGTTCTCAAGGGAGAAAAAAAGCTGCATGGTTCTCCGGGCAATAACAAACTATGGGATGTGTTTTATCATGGCCTGCAGCAACTTTTTAAAGCCAAGGATTATAAAAAACATTTCCCGCTGTGATGGATTAATTGAGTTGGATTCAATAATTACATTAAAAAAAAATCAGTTAATTGAGGCAGTTGATCTGTTAAAGCGGGTTTTTGTTGCAGATCCAATGATGCTTTATATATTCCCGGATGATCTGGAGCGCAGGCGATTGATGCACCCGCTCTGTGCTGCAACCATTAAGTATAGTCACCTCTATGGTGAGACCTATTCTACCGAACAGGTTGAGGGGGTGGCCTGCTGGTTAAGGCCCGGACAGAACCGGCTCTCCTTTTTCCGTCTATTACGGTCCGGTATGATTCTCCTGCCTTTCCGAATCGGAAAAAGCGCCTGGCTGCGGTTTAATAATGTTTTGGCTTATACTGAACAGGCACACCTTCAGGCAGTGTCCGAACCCCATTGGCATCTGTGGAGCCTGGCCGTGGATCCCTCGGTACAGGGCAGGGGGATTGGCAGTGCTTTGATCCATCCGGTACTGGCAAGAGCGGATGCGGACAATCAGGCCTGTTATCTGGATAGCTTTAGTGAACTAAATATTGGTTTTTATAAAAAGCACAACTTTTACGTAGTGAGCCAGGGGGAGATCGAGGCGGGCGGACCGCGGGTATGGGCCATGGTAAGAGAGGCTGGTTTGGTTCCTGAATCATGAGGCAATCCGGTTACTCTATTGTATAATATAAAGATAAATCGTATAATTTCAGATAAATTCAGATAAAATGGGAAAATCACTGGATACTGTTAAAACCCTTGCACCATTTCTTAAACAACACAGCCGCATGCTGCTGCTCGGCTTTGTTTTTGTTGTGCTGCAGAACTTCAGTTATATGAAAATTCCCATGTATATCCGTCTTATACTCGATGAAATTGGCGGCCAAAACCAGGGACATGTAATTTTCAACCTGGTGATTATGATGGTCATTTACACCATTCTGATGACGCTCTCCCTCTTTTTAATGAGAAAACTGATTATCAGTGTTTCCCGAAAGATTGAATATCAATTGCGGCAAAAAATCTTTGATAAGCTGGTGTCTCTGGATTATTCATTTTACCAGCAGAATGAGACGGGCGATATTGTGTCACGGACAACCAATGATCTGAATGATGTACGTTCGCTCCTGGGTCCCGGAGTTTTGTATATTCCCAATGCCATTACACGGATGCTCCTGTTTTTACCGGCTCTCATTGCCATTAGCGGCTCCATGATGCTGTTTGTCGGCGGCCTGATGATGCTCCTTGTGCTGTTGATCGTTATCCTTATGCCCCGCCTGCGTCCACTCTTCCAACTGATCCAGGAGCAGGTGGCAAAAATCAATAACCGCGTGTGGCAGACCATAACAGGCATTTCCACCATAAAACAATACAGCCTGGATGTGATTGAAGGGGAACGATTCAAGGAATTGAACAGGGATTACATCAAAGTAAACATGGCTGTGGTCCGTTTCAGAGAGTTTTTATGGCCCTTTTTTATATTCCTGTTTTCTATTACTGAACTGATGATTCTCCTGGTGGGGGGGCAACAGGTCATTCGTGGTGAAATAAGCCTGGGTGAGTTGCTGCAATTTACCATGCTCATTACCTATCTCACCTTTCCGGTCCTCTCTCTTGGCTGGGTCTCCTCACTGCTGCAACAGGGGATTAGCGCGCTGGACAGGATCAACTTTATTTTGGATCAACCGGTTAGCAACAAATCAACTTTAAAACCGATCAAAAAAGGGGACCTTGATTTTAAAATTAAGGGCTTAACCTTCCGCTTCTCCGGACAGACAAAAGATTCCCTGCATGATGTTAACATGTCCATTTCACCCGGACAAACGATTGGTATCACCGGTACCATTGGCAGTGGCAAAACCACCCTGCTGAATATTCTCAATGGCCTGTTGAAACCAGATCCAGGGATGGTTTTCATCAATGGGATCGATATTGTTAATATTGATCCGGAAAGTTTGAATCGCAGAATAGCAGTGGTTTCCCAATCACCCTTTCTGTTTTCAAAAACCGTGGCGGAGAACATTGCCCTGGGGGAAATGGGTACGGATCTGATCAGGGTCAAGGAAGCCACACGATTTGCCGGTCTGGAGTACGATGTCGATGCCCTTCAAAAGGGATTTGAACAGATGGTTGGAGAGAGGGGAATCACTCTCTCCGGGGGGCAAAAACAGAGAATGGCCATTGCCCGTGCCCTCTATAAATGTGCCACCGTATTGATGCTTGACGACCCCCTCTCTCACGTGGATGCAGAAACGGAAAACCGTATTCTGCAAAATCTTAAAAAACAGGACTGCTACAACACCATGATTTTGGTTACCCATCGAATATCCGCCTTAAAACATGCGGATGCCATCTATGTGCTGGATGGAGGAGCAGTGGTGGAGAAGGGGAATCATACCAGCCTGGTAAGAAAAAAGGGCCTTTATGCCAATCTGGTCCGCCTTCAGCAGATGGAGACGGAAATATGAGCGAGCGGAAGCGCGAAAGCGGACAGGATTGGGCATTGCTCAAGCGCCTGGTGCCCTATATCAGAAATTATCGTCTGCTTATCGTTTTCTCCATTGTATTTATGGTTGGTTTTAATGTGGCTGGCGTGCTGCAACCTTACCTGTTTAAACTTGGCATAGACAATTATGTGGTCAAGGGAGATAGCCAGGGCCTGCTGCAATTATCAATTATACTGTTTATTGTAATGGTTAGCGGATTTTTATTGAATTACTTCTTTAGCCTCACTGTTCAATACCTGGGACAGCGGTTATTGTATGATATCCGTACCCATTTGTTCCGCCATGTCACACTTCTGGATAACCGTTATTTCGATACCCATCCTGTTGGTAGAACCCTCACTCACATCACCAATGATGTGGAAGCGCTGCGTCAATTTATCTCAGAAGGAGTGGTGCTGGTAATGGGAGATTTGTTGAAGGTGGGCTTTATTTTGATCGCCATGGTATGGATCAATTACAGGCTGGCACTACTAGTATTTGTCACCATCCCATTCTTCGTGCTTGTTACCCTGCTCTTTCGCAAAAGCATTCGTCACGGTTATCGTGGAGTCCGCAAGGCCAACGCAGATATTAACACCACTATTGTGGAAAGTGTAACCGGTATTAAGGAGATTATTCAATTTAATCATCAAAAACAAAGTATTGACTCTTTTGAAAAAGCCAATTCCCGCTACCTGAAAGCTTTTCTGAGAGTGGTACATGCCTATGCCCTCTATTTTCCGATTCTGGAAGTGGTCACCAATCTGGGCCTGATGATTATCCTTGTTTTTTCTCACTTTTCTCTGGGAGTCCACATGCAGGTGGGAGAGATTTTTGCCTTTTTCGCCTATATAAATCTATTTTTCAGACCTCTGCGTCAAATGGCTGAACGGTTCAACATGTTCCAGTCAGCCATGTCAGCAGCCGAGCGGATTTTTCGTCTGCAGGATACACCAATTACCATCACCAACCAGAAAAATTGCATCACCATAAACAAACCGGTAAAAGGTAAAATTGAATTCAAAGGAGTAGATTTCTCCTACCAGGAGGGTGCTGCTATCCTGCGGAACCTCTCTTTCTCCATTAAGTCTGGCGAGACTGTAGCCCTGGTGGGACATACCGGCAGCGGCAAGACTACTATTATCAATCTGGTAAACCACCTGTATGATATTAACTCTGGTTCCCTTCTGGTTGACAACCGGGAAGTAAAAACATACCATCTCTTTGACCTGAGAAAACAGATGGCAGTGGTCCCCCAGGATCCATTTCTCTTTACCGGTACCATTGCTGAAAACATTTCTCTCCATGATCCCCGGATCAGCATGGATCAGATTGTGGCAGCGGCTCGCCAGGTGAATGCTGATACATTTATTCAACAATTGCCGGATAAATACCAGGAAAATGTCCTGGAGGAAGGTAAGAGGCTGTCTGTGGGACAACGGCAGCTGATTAGTTTTGCCAGAGCCATGGTTCACAAACCTTCGATATTAATTCTGGATGAAGCTACAGCCAACATTGATTCGGAAACCGAGGAGATCATTGAAGGTGCAACCAGGCAGATTATTGCCAACCGCACGGCCATAATAATTGCCCACCGTCTCTCGACTATACAGATGGTTGACCGCATTCTGGTCCTGCATAAGGGAAAATTGGTGGAAGAGGGAAACCACAGGCAATTGTTGAGTAAAAGGGGTATATATTACCGTCTCTACCATACCCAGGCTTTTGCGGCTGTTTAGTGTCCGTTCCTTATTGATCGTAGATTTTGTGCTGAATAAAATCAAACAACGATGCGGTTATTTCCTCGACTACAAGAATTCTTTCATAATCGAGAATTTCCTCCAGAGAAATTCTTACCAATTCATACTCTTTTCTTTT
>CBFDCH010000142.1:0-6479 GCA_965603235.1 uncultured bacterium
AGGTGGATGGAGGGTATCCCAATTGCTGTTGGCATTGAGATCCATGCAACCGGCCCTGCAGCTGACCACTATCCTTGTTGTACTATTTATCGGGCTCATGGCCGGATTTTTTATCTCATCAACCAATCATAACCGGGAGAGCGTACAAATCCTCAGCCGTGAGGTTGAGAATATGCGGCATATAGTGGCAGTCTCCCTCCTTGCCAAATCCTCTCCCAGCGACCGGCTCCGGGGAGTTTACTGGAGTTCAAAAGTCCAGCAGCCAAATGATAAAATGGTGCAGGTCCTGTTCAATACCCTGAACAATGACACCAACATCAATGTGCGCTTATCAGTTGTGGATACCCTGTATACTTTAAAACAAAATCCGCAGGTGAGACAAAATTTAATCCGTTCCCTGCCGCAACAGGGCTCTCCGCTGGTGCAAATGGCATTAATCGACTTGCTGGCCGATATTCATGATAAAAAAGCCATCAAACCATTACAGCATATGATTAAAGACCCCGGTATAGATCCTGAAGTTAAAAAGAGGGCCCAGGAGTCAATCAACCAATTGAGTATCTAAGGTTTTTTTAAAGGATTATTTTTTCTCTTTGACCCGCTTGGCAGTCCAGGTCCCGGATCCCCTGCCGCCAAATTCGGCTTCCCCTTTCATGGTATCGCCGGTAATTGTCCCTTTATATGTAATAGTAAATTCACCCCTGGGAGTTTCACGGGTGATGCTCCATTCAATCTGGTCTTCCTTTACCGTGCCTTTGGCTTCCATATCGCCGCCGCGGCGGGTGGTCATCTTTACTGTCAATTCTTCCCCTTTCTGTACCATCTCAACAGTCAAGGTCCGTTCTCCCCTGGGGGATTCAGTAGTCATCTCCCATTTACCGGTAACATTCACCTTGGCTGCAAAAACATTCACAGCAGCCAGCATAAAAACGGCGGTTATAGTGATAACGATCAGTTTTTTCATGGTTACTCCTTTTTACCTAAAATTTCTTTAAGTTTAATGTTGCGCTCTTTAAGGCTGACTCCCAAAATCCGCTGCTGGTTGGCCAGCGAGAGGGCGTAATCCACAATGGCCTTCAACTCCTGGGACCGGGCATTGGCCAAATCACGCTGGAAGAGGATGACATCGTAGTTGGTGGATGTTCCTACCCGCAGTTTTTGTACTTCTCCCTCCAGCTTTTTTTCGGTTAGTTCGCGGGCCAAACGGTAAGCCTGGACCCTTTTATAATTGGTCTGCACCGCCCGTAAAGCATTTTTAATATCCAAAATAATCTGCTGCTCCTTGTTTTTAAGCTGGAGAAAAGATTGTTTGTAATTGATCCGGGCCACTGCCACCTGGGATCTGGTTATAATATTGGCCAGCGGTAAACTGAGGGTCAGGCCAATGGACCAGTTGGGGTATAAAAAATCAAATGTATTTTTAAGGGCATCTGATGCGCCGCCAGGCACAGTACCAATCACCTCCCCGGTCAGGGCATTGCCATCTTCGTAAATAAGCTGGGTTCCCGATATACCGGGACTCCAATAGGAGGCTGTCAGGCTCAAATCGGGCAAAAGCTGGTTGCGGGCGAACTTTAGCTCCACCTGTTTGGTGTTGATATCAATTTTCCGTTCGCGCAGGTCGGGCCGGTTTTTAAAAGCCAGATCCATGGCTTCCTTAAACTCAATCTTTTTTAAGGAGAGGCTGGGCCGGTCTGTCGGCACCAGGCTGACATCTTCTGCCCCAATCTCCGCCTGCAGGTTGAGAATATTCTTTAACCGGTCTTCATTACTTAAAATATTGGCCTCGGCCTGAAGAATATCCGCTTCCCGGGTAGCCACCTCAGCCTGGGCGCTCTTTATCTCAATAGGGGCCAGCTTGCCAATCTCCACCGACCGTTTGCTCTTGGTCAATTGTTCGCGGGCCAGTTTTAATGACTGTTCCATCACACCCATATAGGCAATACTATATGCCAGGTTCCAGTAAGCCTCCTCAACGTTGTAAATGGTATCCTGCAGGGTGGTTACAAAGCGGGATTTGGACATCTCCCAATTATTTTTGGCCACAACAATTTCCCTTTGATTGATACTGATGCCAAAATTCTTCAACAGGGGCTGTCTCAAATCTAACCTCAGCGTACTGCCGTAGCGGGGATTGATGGTTTGAAATCTTCGGGTGGAATCGGTCTGATCAGTGCCCATGGAGAGGGTCATGGTCCCTCCGGTGGGCAGGAATTGCTGAATTTCACCGGAAAGATCCTGATATTCGGTTTCAACGCTGCCAGCAGCATCAAGAAAAGAATATGAGGCATTTTCTGTATTTCTCTTGGTAAAAGAAAAAGAGAGTTCAGGTAGGAATTTCTCCCTGGCCCGGAGTACATTTTGTTCCGACAGGGCCGGATTTAACACTTCCACCTTTACATTTAAATTATTTTTTAATGCCTTAAGAATGCACTCTTCCAAGGAAAGGGACAGCTCTTTCTGTGCCGCCCTGCCCGGGATTACAACTACCAGAATTAAAACCAGCAACAACGCGATTGATTTAAAAAATTTGTTATTCAACATTAATAACCTCCTTATTCATAACGTAACGCTTCGATCGGATCCAGCCTGGATGCTTTCCTGGCCGGATAGAATCCAAAAAAAACACCCACACTGCCGGAAAAGAGAAAGGCCAAAACAATGGATGTCGGTGATATCAGGGTCTGCCAGGAACTGATTTGGGCGATAATCTTTGAGGTCCCAATGCCTACTCCGATACCCAGGATACCGCCCATGATACTCAACACCACAGCTTCGGTTAAAAATTGCAGAAGGATGTCGCTTTCCTTGGCCCCAACCGACATGCGGATGCCGATCTCCCTGATCCTCTCCGTAACAGACACCAGCATGATATTCATGATGCCAATACCACCGACAATCAATGAAACCAGGGCAATGCCTCCCAGCAGGTTGGTCATTATATTGGTGGAGGCAGCCGCCCCCTCAGCAATTTCCGTCATATCTCTAATATTAAAATCATCCTCAGCGCCGGGAGCGATCTTATGACGCACCCTCATCAGGTCTGTCATTTGTTCAACAGCTTCATCCGTTCTTTTGGCAGACACTGCTGACACGTCAATAGAGGAGACATAGGTGATACCCCTCAGCCTCTTTTGAACGGTTGAGTAGGGAACCACAATCATGTCATCTTGATTGTACCAGCCTCCGGATTCACCCTTGGATTTTAACACACCAATAACACTAAAGGGAATCTTTTTTATTCTGATTATTTTACCAATGGCACCACTCCCCTCAAAGAGGTTGGTATTGACATCTGCACCCAGCACACACACCTTGGCACTGGCCCGCACATGTTGATTGGACAAAAAACTGCCATCATCAATTTCCCAGTTGCGAATTTTCGGGTAATCTGCGCCCACACCCTGGATGTTAGTATTCCAGTTTTTATTGCCATAAACCACCTGGGCCCGGGTAGAAACTGAGGGAGACACATAGTTGACAGCATCACACTTCTCAACAATGGCCTCGGCATCAGCAGGAGTCAGGTTGTTAAAGGAACCGGATCCCGAATGCCTGCCCCGGAACGAACGGCTGCCGGAGCGGATAAAGAGCAGGTTGGTACCCATGGATTCAAAGCGTTTTTCAACGGCCTGCTTAGCCCCCTGGCCGATACTGACCATGGCAATAACAGCACCCACGCCAATGATGATACCCAGGGCAGTCAAAAAGGAGCGCATTTTATTGCGATTCAACGCATACAATGAAATTTGTAATGTTCTCGACGCTTTCATTCATACCTCCTAATCTTCCTTAACCAATAAGCCGTCTTTTAAATAGATCCGTTTATGTGCGGTTTCAGCGATATCAGATTCATGGGTTACCAGAATAACAGTTATATTCTGTTCTATATTTAGTTTCTTAAAAATCTCCATCACCTCTTCACCGGTTTTGGTATCCAGGTTGCCGGTCGGTTCATCGGCCAGCAAAAGGGAGGGATTGTTTACCAGGGCCCGGGCAATGGCTACCCGCTGCATCTCGCCGCCGGACAACTCATTGGACTTGTGATACTCCCGGCCCTTTAAACCCACCGCTTCAAGCGCTTTAAAGGATTTTTCAACAGCCTCTTTTCTGGGAATATTGGCGTACAGCAGGGGGAGCTCCGTATTTTCCAGAGCCGTGGTCCTGGATAACAGATTAAAACTTTGAAAGATAAAACCGATCTTTTTATTACGGACAGTAGCCAGTTCATTTTTATTCAGGGTGGATACATTCTGGTCTTCCAGATAATAATCGCCTCCAGTGGGCTGATCCAGACAGCCAATAATATTCATCAATGTTGATTTGCCCGATCCGGAGGGGCCCATGATGGCCAGAAAATCACCCTTGTTAATAGTATAAGAGAGATTTACCAGGGCCTTTACCTCAGATGTTCCCATCTGATAGGATCGGGAAAGATTATTTAAACGAATCAAAGGATTTGTCATCTTATACCTGCCATTTAGAGTGCGCCATATTCAGCGGCGGAAGAACATGCGGCTGGAGCGGCTTAAATTGGATCTATTGGACCTGCTGCTGTCACCAGATAAAATACCTGTTATAATTAATTGACCCTGTTTTAGTTCGCCACGACGAATCTCGGTAAAATTCTCGTCCGTCACCCCTGTCCTGATCATAACCATTTTTAATTGCTGATTTTCATCCAGGAACCAGACGCGGCCGGAGCTCCGTCTGCGATTGGATCGCCGCTGGTCCTGGCCTTGAGCTCCTGGTTGTCTGCCGCCAAATCCCCCTCCCCCAGCCATGCCGGTGCGGTTGCTGCCGCCCTGCTGTCTGGCGCCGGGTTTGATTCCCCGTCGTTTCATCATCTCCTCCCTCATCTTGGTGAACATCTCGCGCATCTGCGCCTGCGAAAGGGGCGGATTAAAACGGAGTGCTGAATTGGGAACCATCAACACATCGTTGGCCTTGCCGGTGACAATTGACACGGTTGCTGTCATGCCCGGCCTTAGTTTTAGATTGTCGTTATCGGTTGCCACAATGGTGGTGTAGGTTACCACATTTTGAACCACTTCAGGGGAGTATCTCACTTGGATGACACTTCCTGTAAAATTCTCACCGGGAAAGGCATCCACTGTGAATTTCACCTCAAATCCCTCTTTTACCTTGCCGATATCAGCCTCATCAATACTGCACTCAACCTGCATTTTTCTTAGATCGTTGGCTATTTTAAAGAGAACAGGAGCCTGGAAACTGGCTGCCACGGTTTGGCCCACATTGACATTTCTCAGGATGACCACTCCATCAATGGGAGATTTAATTTTGGTATAACTTAGATCAACCTTGGAGGAATCGAGTTGAGAGAAGGATTGCAGTGCTCGGGCATTTGCAGCCTGCACATCTGTCTGAGCTGTTTTAAATTGGAGTTCAAGGCTCTCTTTTTCTTCAAAAGATATCAATTCTCTCTCAAAGAGTTGCAGGGCTCGTGCATATTTTTTTTCAGTATTTTTTAAGGTTACCTTGGCCTTTTCAAGGGCTGCCTTGGTGCTTTCGTAATTGGCTTCACTCTGCTTGATGCGGGTTTCAATTTGAGAGGGGTCAATTTCAGCCACCAGCTGGCCAGCAGTTACCTTGGAGTTAAAATCGACGTGGATTTTTAAAATCCGACCGGACACCTGACTGCCCACTTCCACAATGGTTACCGGATTAACCGTTCCAGTGGTACTTACCAGCGCTTCAATATTTCCCTTTTTTAATGCCTCGGTTTTGTATGTTACCTCATCGGAGTCGTTTCCTTTAAACACGATCAGAGACAGGATCACCAAAAGAACCAGCGCTGGTATACCAATGAATAGTAAATACTTTTTTTTCATTTACATCTCCTTACTTAATTTGGTAAGCAAATTAATTCAGCCTTCAACTGTAATATTGATAGAACAATCAATGATTCTTTATCTTGCAAAAATTGTCAATAAGACGGAGGGAAAACCGGTTTGCGCGAGCGGACTATCCCCACTCCCGTACCCCGGAATGAATTTCGCTACTGCGAAGCAACACAAGCGAAAGAGTTAAAATTATTTAAATAGAGACGGTTGTTCCTTTTCTTCAAACATTTCGGTTAATTCTTCCAGAGTTGGCAATTCTGTCAGGCCATCCAAACCAAAATAGAGGAGGAACTCCTTGGTGGTGGAGTAGAGGCCGGGCAGGCCGGGCACTCTTTTGCGTCCTGTCATTTTTATCAATTTTTTTTGCAGCAGATTTTTTACCGGGCCAATAGAATTCACTCCCCTGAGTTCAGAAATTTCAGCAATGGTTACCGGTTGACGGTAGGCAACAATGGCCAGTGTCTCCAAGGAAGCTACCGTTAACCTGGAGTGAATCTTCCTGGTAAAAAAATCCTGTAAAAAATCATGCAGGTCCGCCTTGGTGGCCAACTGAAAACCACCGCCACTCCGTTTTACAATAATGCCGCGATTGTTTTGATTGTAATGATCGTTGAC
>CBFDCH010000143.1:0-6472 GCA_965603235.1 uncultured bacterium
TGATAGAATATTTAACGGCTACGAAAAATTCCAATCCGCTTCATTTAAGAAACGTAAAGTAGTAATTATTTCAGTACTGGCTCTTTTCCTGGTCTCTATCTTTTTAATCCAATTCATTGGTAAAGAACTAATCCCGGTGATTTCACAGGGAGAATTTTTAATTAACATAGAATTCAAACCCGGCATTTCCTTGAAGGAAAATGAGCGCATTATTACTCAAATCGCTGATCAAATTAAAAAATACCCGGAAGTTGAAAGTATTTATGAACTTGTCGGCAAGGGCTCCAGGGCAGGCATCTCATTTCAGGAGGAGCGGGAAAATCTTTCAGAATTTACCGTCCGCTTAAAACGGGGCATTCTGGGTAGTGATGAAGATCTGGTCATGGAGCAGGTACGCAAGGACTTGATCAATTTGCAGGATGTGAATGTTAAAGTCTACAAACCCCGCCTCTTCTCTTTTAAAGCACCATTGGAATTGGTCGTGTCCGGTTATGACCTTGGGGAGATCAAACGGATCTCGGATGAACTATTGCTAAAGATGAAAAATATTCCCGGATTGATTGATCTAAAGTCGAGTATGGAAGAGGGGTATCCGGAAATACAGATCATATTCAACCGATCGATCCTGGCTTCGCAAAACATGACCATAAACAGTGTTGGCAGCCAGATTCGCAGCAAAATTGAAGGAGAAGTGGCCACCAAGTTCATAGAAAGTGAACGTGAAGTGGATATCCGTGTAAGGCTGGGAGAAGGATTCAGAGACAAGGTGGAAAAAATCGAGCGGGTCTCTATCCGAAATGGCCTGGGAATTAATGTACCTTTAAAAGCTTTGGCTCAGATCAAAATAAGTGAAGGTCCCGCTGAAATCCGCCGCATATCCCAACAAAAATCTGCTGTGATTACCGGTAACATCAACGGTATTGACCTGGAAACGGCCACCCAAAAAATCAATGAGTTAAAACCCACGCTAACCAATAAACCCCTGGACATTGACATCTATTTTGCTGGTCAGAGTAAAGAGAAAGATGTGGCCTTCTCCTCTATGATCTTTGCCATACTATTGGCAGTGTTCCTGGTATATCTGGTTATGGCCTCCCAATTTGAGTCTTTCAAAAAACCCTTTATCATTATGTTCACCATCCCCTTGGGCATTATTGGTGTGATCGCTATTATCCTGATGTCTGGTGTATCCATCAATGTGATTGTACTCATTGGTTTAATCATACTCTCCGGCATCATTGTTAACAATGCTATTGTTTTGGTGGATTACACATCACAGCTGCAAAAGCAAGGTTTGTCCAAGCTTAAAGCCATCACTCAGGCGGCCCAGGTCCGCTGGCGGCCAATCTTGATGACCACTATAACCACTGTCCTGGGTTTGTTGCCCATGGCATTGGATTTTAACGAAGGATTTGAGATCCGTATCCCTCTGGCCCTGACCCTTATTGGTGGATTAATTTTTGGTACTTTCCTGACCCTGATTTTCATACCACTCGTATACAGCTTGGTGGTAAAAGAGGAAGTATCTCAACAAAAATAAAATAGAAGGCATGGTTTAACATGAATTTACCCGAATTTTCATTAAAAAGACCGGTCACCATTGTAGTCATCATGGTCGTATTCTTTACAGTGGGCATCATCTCAATCACCAAACTTCCCCTGGAAATGTTTCCGGACACCTCTTTCCCCGGATTGATGGTTCAGGTACCCTATCCCTCCTCTTCACCAGAGGAGGTGGAGCGAATCATCACCCGACCCCTTGAAGACATTTTATCCACTGTTAACAATCTGGAAACCATCAGTTCCACATCTTCCTCCTCCAGCTGCCGCATCCACGTCTCCTTTAAAACCGGCACCAACATGGATATGGCTTCCCTGGAAATAAGGGATAAAATTGACCAGATTCGCAACAATTTGCCCGATGATATTGAGCGGATACGAATTCGCCGCTGGTCCACTTCGGACCGGCCCATCATATCGTTCAGGGTTTCTCTACCGGGTGACAGGGATAAACTCTATTTTCTTTCAGAAAATATCATACAGCCAGCATTGGAGAGGGTGGAGTCTGTTGCCAATGTCGATATTCGCGGCATTTACAACAAACAATTAATTATTACCCTCAGGCCTGAACTTTTCTACTCTTCATCCATCAATATCCTTGATTTGATCAATACCATAAGGAACAATAACATTAATATATCAGCCGGTTATGTGGAGGACAGTAAACGCTTCCTGGTGCGTGTCCCCGGTGAATTAAAAGTGGCTGAGCAGATTATGGATCTGCCACTCAATGAAAAAGGTTTAAAAATCAAAAATGTGGCCAAAGTCACCTATGATTATCCGCCCAAAGAACGCTTCAACAGAATGAATGGCCGGGACTCTCTCAGTTTCAGCATCTACCGCGCCTCTGACGCCAATGTTGTGGATGTTTGTAAGCGGGTTAAAACCTCTGTGGCCGCCCTTAAAGAGACCCACCCGGAACTTAAGAACATGGACGTTCGCTTCTACCGGGACCAATCTGAAGGGATTTTGTTTAGTTTGCGTGACCTCTCAATCTCAGGAATTGTCGGCGGTATATTGGCAGTACTGGTCTTACTTGTTTTCTTACGCAAATTGCGGAGCACTATTATTATAGGCATGGCCATCCCCATGGCTGTGGTCTTTACCTTCAGCCTGATGTACATTTACAGGGTCATTTTTAATGTACCCCTCTCGATAAATATCATATCACTCAGTGGTTTGATGATGGCCGTGGGCATGCTTGTGGACAATGGCGTCGTAGTATTGGAAAATATTTTCCGTTACAAAGAAATGGGAAATGATCGAAAATTGGAAAATATTTTCCGCCTGCGCCAGGACAAGGGATTTTCTCCAATCGATGCCGCTGTTAAAGGCAGCAGTGAAGTGGCTCTGGCAGTTACCGCCTCCACCCTGACCACATTGGTGGTATTTGTATCATTTACCTTCATAAAAGCTTCCGGTTTCGGCCGCTTCATGCAGGATTTTGCCCTGACCATTTCCCTGGCCCTTATTTCTTCTTTACTGGTTTCCCTCACCTTTATTCCATTGGCCGGTAGTCGCCTATTAAAAGGTAAAACCAAGAAAAAGGCCAAATGGCTGCAAAAACTGACAACCTGGTATGAAAAACTGATCACCCTTACCATTAAAAATTGGAAAACCAAATTGACCACCACTATGGTGGCTCTATTAATCCTGGTTTCCTCCATTTTTCTATTTCTCAGTATTGAACAGGAGTATATGCCCAGGAGTGAAGAGAGAGAGGTTGACTTCAACGTTTATATGCCGGGTAGCTTTCCACTTGACAGTATGATAAGCCTGTTCAATCAGTATGAAGAGATAATAACCCAAAACAAAAAAGAACTGGCCATGAAAAATATAACCACCTACTATGGTGTCACCAATAAGCGTCAGGGACGGTATCGGGGCAGTGTATCACTTGATCTTACCGATGAAGGCCCCACTGTTACTCAGATTAAAGAGCGTCTAAAAAAACTCCTGCCCCTGCAGGCGGGCGTCAGTCTGGAATTTGGCGAAAGCCGGGGCCGCGGCGGCCATCACCGTGGTATGCGGGTAGAATTAATTGGCCAGGACTACGGTATACTGGCCTCTTTGGTTCCCATGATTTCCGAAAAACTACGCACAATTGAAGAGATAGAAGATGTTTCCTCTGACCTGGAGGGTGGTGACGTTCAATTGCTGGTTAAGGTAAACCGCAAAAAAGCGGAAAGCAGCGGCATCAACACCCGGAGCGTGGCCAGAACCATCATGTCCTCTATCTCGGACCGGCCCATTGGCAAATTTAAGACAGAAAACAAAGAGATAGACATTATCCTGAAGCTGCAAAAGGATGATGGATTTAATGAGGATGATCTAAAAAATCTCAGTTTCCGCAGCTCCGGCAAGCAGATACCTATCTCGGCAATATCCAACTTTACTTATCGGATGGGATCCATGTCCATCAATAAAGAAAATAAAAAATCAAAACTCAGGATCTCACTGAATACGAAAAGCACGGGAGTGATGAAAATCTCCCGAAAAATACGTGAGGTAATGTCCGGCATTCAGATGCCCGAAGGGTATAGCTGGAGCTTTGGTGCCGGCTGGCGCCGATTCAGAGATTCTCAGGACAGCTCCAGCCTTGCTATCTGGCTGGCCCTGATTTTTGTTTATATTATTATGGCTTCACTGTTTGAATCCTTTGTCCACCCCTTCACCATTCTCTTCACCGTACCTCTGGCTCTTTTTGGTGTAGCCATATTTTTCAAACTGAAAGAGATCACACTCAATGATGTGTCCAGGCTTGGAGTCCTCATACTCATGGGAATTGTGGTAAACAACGGCATCATTCTTATTGACCATATCCGCAAACTTAGACAACAAGGCATAGCCAAAGACAGAGCAATCATCCAGGGAGGTAAAGACCGTTTGCGCCCCATCCTCATGACAGCCATCACCACCATCTTCGGCGTATTGCCACTGGCCCTGCCCCTACTCATGCCGCAATTTTTTCCGGCAGGCCAGGGCCGGGCTCAGATGTGGGCTCCCATCAGTGTGGCAATCCTCGGCGGATTGACCACCTCCACCTTTTTTACCCTGATCATTCTGCCCACCTTTTATTCTATATTTGACTCTACCAGCAGTATGGTAAAACGGACATTTAAGCTGCAATCCAACAACCACTGATTGGTATACCTCCACGTTAGACCTGCCTGAAACTTTGGAAAAAAAATTGTCATAAAAATTTGCGGCCAGGTGTGTTTCTTTGTTTGAAATATATCAAAATTTATAGCAATATGTTATTGTGGTTAAAAGATACACCCTGAAGGATTTAATTTAATATCAACTGGCCTGCAGCGGCCGCTTTAATAGCACGTGGTGTCACCACTCGATAAAAAGGCAAATGAAAGGTAAAATCAGGTACTCCAATTTACTATTAATTTTGTGGTTTTTAATATTTCTGATGCAGATAATTCCCTGCTATCTTGGTGCTGCAGTCATTGATTGGACCGCCATTAAAAACCAGGTCAAATTTGAATACCTCACAACAGAGGATGGTTTATCCCAGAGTTCTGTATTATGCGTCCTTCAAGATAAAAAGGGTTTCATGTGGTTTGGAACGGAAGACGGATTAAACCGGTTTGACGGCTACCAGTTTGTTGTTTTTCGCCCGGAGCCCGACAACCCCGCCTCCATAAGCAGCAACCGGATCTTTTGCCTGTATGAGGACAAAAATGGATTTATCTGGATTGGTACCAATGGCGGAGGATTGAACAGGTATGACAGCAAAACCAGCCGCTTTACAAGTTTCCGCCATACCGGTGCTGCCACAGGTTTAAGTGATGATAACATTAATTGTATCTGCGAGGACCGCCAGGGTAACCTCTGGCTGGGAACAATTGAGCAAGGGATAAACATTTTAACTCCCAGCCAACGATATAAAGAGAAGCCTGAATTTATTCACATCAAACACGTACCCGACCAGCTTCAAAGTTTAAGCAATGACCACATCAACTCCATATATGAAGATAAACAGGGCATCATCTGGATTGGAACTGAGGGCGGAGGATTAAACAAATTGTTGATAAACGGAAGTATATCCTCTCCACCACTTTTCCGGCACTATCAAAAAAACCTGGAGGGTACAAACTCCTTGAGTTTTGATGTTGTGAAGTCCATAAATGAAGACAAGTATAATATGCTGTGGATCGGCACACGAAGAGGACTATTCAGATTTGACAGTGGCAGCAACAAATTTAGCCGATTCTCCGCAGATCGTACAAATCCCAACAGTTTGAGCCATAATTATGTACAGGAGATATACAGTAACCAAACCGGGTTATTGTGGGTCGGTACTGATGGAGGTGGATTAAATAAGGTCATACTTGGTGAGGAAAAGGATTCCCCTGTTACCTTTGTCAGGTACAAGTACGATCCTCAATCCCCGAAAGGACTCAACAGCACCGCGGTTGAATCAATTTGTGAAGACCGGTCCGGAGTTCTATGGATCGGATGTTATACGGGTGGTATCAACAAAATTGTTCTGCGGGGATCAGAAGATGCCAACAGGGAAGTATCACAATTCGTTCATCTCAAACATGAAACTGAAAAATCTGAAAAAAGCATCAGCCATGATTCGGTTAAAACGATCTGGCAAGACCACAATGGCAACCTGTGGGTGGGGACCGACGGCGGCGGACTCAATAAAATTATGGCCAACGATTCAGAAACCAATCCCTTGACATACCTTGTTTTCAAACATGATCCCAAACAACCTCACAGTTTAAGTAATGATACCGTCACTGCCTTTTCTCAGGATCAGAAAGGTAATATTTGGATTGGCACCTATGTTGGTGGTTTGAATCTGTTGTTGCCAAAAGAACAAAACAAACCAGAGCCAATGTTCGTTCACTTCCAGCATGATGTAGATGATCCCCAAAGCCTGAGTCATAAT
>CBFDCH010000144.1:0-6457 GCA_965603235.1 uncultured bacterium
ACCAAACCGAAAAAATAATTATCACATATATTTATCCCAATCTGAATTCAGCAGATTTTTGGAAAAAATAGGATAGGCAGGAAATTTATTTAATGGAAAAAAATGAGAAACCCAGGTAAGAATTTTAAAGGGGGGAAAACAGATGATACTTCTTACCTGGGTCCCCGTTACTAATTTAGTACAATCATTTTAATTATTTTTCAACTTGTTTATATAAAAAAATAGTCCTGCTGAGAATGGCTTGCTTTAAGGTAAAACCTTTGCTATACTTGATTTCAAAGGATTCTAAACAGGCGACACATGAAATACAATTCCTATCTGGTTGAACTGAACCATCGTGACGCCAATATTACCGCCACTCTTGAGTTGGACGGTCATAGTGTGCCTGTAAATCTGAAAGAGCTGGCATCCAGACTTTACATTGCCTATTTTAAACACCAGATTGCCCTGACTTTCATGCAGCAAATTCAATTCAAAAACAGGGATAAGAAAATTGTGATACTGCTGCCCCTGTTGTCGAAATATAATAAACGCAAGCTAAAGAAAATCTCCAATTATATTTGTAGTGAAAAGAAAATGGAGATAACTTCCTTGCTGCTTAATCTGCTGGAGGTGGAAAAGTTTCTCGAAGTAAAGAATCTGCTCGACTTTTTCACTCTGGAACACCAGGCGACACTGGAACTACTGGTTCAGTTGGAAATCAAAAAAGATGTGAAAATTCTCGAATTTTCAAACCTTTCGATTATGGCGTTCCACAATTACCTTGAAATAGCCAAGGATTTTAGAAATATCATCGGTGGGTTCTATCAGGACCGCACCCGGAGCGTAAAACTGACAGATATTGAAACCAAATTGAAACTGCCCCGTTCATCCCTCTTTTTTAGATATTTGGTGCGGTCTTTACAAGAGGAATTTTCTTTAAAAATCTTTTGCGATAAAATCGTTTTTCAAAAACTGGCTCTGAGCGATCATGACCGGGAAGCGATGACAGCCATTGAGCAGTTACTCCGTAAAAAAAAATTAAACCTTTTTACAGTGGAGGATGTGATCAAGGAATCGGAATTAAAATACAAAGAGGTGAATGATACCCTGTGGTATATGTTGGAGGCAGGGGAGATTGTGCAATTAAACGAGGAATATTTTATTTTTAGTGAAGATTTGAACAAGATATTGAACCGCATGAAAAAACATAAACGCAATCAGGATGAAACCATTGACATTCAATCCTTCAGGGAAATGACCCTGTTTAACCGCAAAAAACTGATTATACTTTTTGAATACTTTGATGCGAAACGGATAACCGAACGGGTGGGTAATAAGCGAAGAATTTTACTAAATGTGTAGAATTAAATGACTATTTAATCAACCGCCGGCATTGGATTTGACACGCTGGCCAGCCTCTGTCAGGGCTTGTTTTAAAATCGCCTCTTTCTCTTCCGCTGGTTTGTTCTTGTAGGGGCCGTGCCAGATAACACTTTCCAGCAATGTTTTTGCTTTGGAGGAATATCTGCCTCCCAGCTGGACTGCTTCAGCCAGAAAGGCGATGGCCTGCATAGGTTTAGATTTATGCATCAGCACACCGATGTTATAGGCGGTCCGTGCCTTCTTGCCTATGTCATAAGCTTTTTTTAAAAATACAACCGCTTGTTCCTTATTACCCATTTTGCTGTAAATCTTTCCCAATTGTTCATAATGTTTGCGATTGGGGTTCTCTTCATCCAGAATTGCGGTGAGTGCATCGGCAGCTTCCTGATACATTTGCTTGTTGTACAGATTGTTGGCAAATGCCAGGATCAGCTTGGCGGTGTCGCGCAGGGAATGGATTTTATAGGCTTCGACTGCTTTCAGGGTTGCCATCTTCATGTCTTCAGGGTTGTCTTTGCCTTTGGCGTAGTAGGCGCGGGCCTGAATTCTCAAGGCGGGTGCAATGTATTTCCTGTCAAGGTTTGGTGGAGGATTTTCACCCTCTTTCAACTGGGTAGCCAACGTGGCCAGTTCATTGGCATGCTTGATGGCTTTATCAAGATCTACAGAGGTTACCAGATATGAGTTGGCCAATAATACAAACAGCTGCAGTTTGTTGGGTGTTTTGAATTCATCTTTGAACATGCGGGCTTTTTCCCCATATTGAATGGTTTCATTGTATTTTTTTAGTTGAAAAGACATGATAGCGAGATTCATATATAAGAATTTAGTGCGTTCATTCTGATCCTGGCCGAAACTCTGTTCATATTCTTTTAAAAGCTGAAACCTAGCTTCAGGATCCTGCTCACTGCCAGCTCGTTTCCATAAATCATTTTTATCTGGAAGTTGGGCCATTACCTGAGTTACGGTAATTACGAAAATTGCGATTAAAAATATTGCTCCATTTTTTCTCATTTGCAGTCCTCCAAATGTAATATCGCTTAATATTATTAATACACTTTAATCCATTTGTCAAGCCCTATGTTAGGATTCTGTGGTTAGGCCTTATTTTATTAGGATTTTGAGCGGTTTTTCCTGTAAATATCTGCCAGAATTATCTTGATTTTAGCCCTCTTTTGGTTTATATTGTGCCAATGAAATGGCTGAGTCTCACCATCAATGGGTTTCCGGTAAATATTGCCTTTGATGAAGACAGCATCCATATTTACAATGCCTTCCCCATTAAAGATGATCTGAAACTGAGGGGATATCGATGGAATCCACAAGATAAAAGCTGGCATTTCAAGCCAGGGGATTTAAACCAGGAATTGGATTTATTAAAAAATAACCTCCAGCCGGCCACCATGCCTGTTGCAGCTACTACAATGGGTGCGGTTGAGGAGCGATTTCCCCAATCCTATTCAATCATACAATTGCGGAATCGGTTGGATCAGGTCGTAAAAGAAGGTTTGGCTGGCCAAATCTGGGTGCGGGGTGTTGTGGCATCCGACGTAAAAGATTACCAATGGGCCAGTTATTTCGATTTAAAGGATGAAGATGAATCGAGTGATCTTTTTTTCCGGTCTGAGATAAAAAAGGGTACGATTAAGGCCATCCAGGCAAAATTGCAGCAATCAGGTATTGCGGATAACCTGGGCAAAGACCTGCCGGTATTTTTGTTGGTGGAGATTTCGCTGGCAACCCGCTACTCTGTGGATGTACGCTTGCAGGTGCTGGATATCCTCCCCGAATATACTCAGGCCAGGCTTAAAAACCAGAGGGAAATCACACTCGAAAAACTTCATCAGGAAAAGATCCTGGACAAACAGAAGCAATTGTTGCTGCCTCACCTGATCTTTCAAGTGGGATTAATTACCTCCAACCAGGGCACATCCATTCAGGATATTCTGGCCGGTCTCGCTCCCTTTCAAAAGAGGTATCAATTTTATTTTCTGGATGCACGCATGGAGGGCGCCAGTGCAGTGAAGGGTATGATAGCGGCCATTGATCATTTTGAAAAAATGAAAGATACGCTTCATCTGGATGCCCTGATCATTACCAGGGGGGGTGGCAGCGAACAGTCACTGGCTGTCTTTAATGATTATACCCTGTGCAGGCGTGTATGTTTGGCCACGATACCGATAATCACAGCCATTGGCCATGAAAAAGATCTTTCGGCCCTGGAAATCTGTTCTCATTACACACCAACCCCCTCCACACCTTCCGGTGTAGGAAAATTTTTACAAACCCGATATGGTGGAATCCAACAAGAATTAATGGATTCCATTCAGGCCATGGTGACTGGGTTTGCCAGAGTGGAAACCCGGGAATTGGAGAAACTCAAGGGATTGCTGCGTTATATTCCTGCAGCGGCAGCCAGCCTTATCAAATTGCGCAAGCAGAGGTTCAATCATGTTATTGGCCAACTCAAACAATCTGTCACTTTTGCCGTCTCCGAACAGTACCGGAACATGAAAAAAGAGGTAACCTCTATCCGCTCATTAATCACAGCGCTTTTTCAGAGGAAATGGCAACAGATTCATACAACTGCCCAGCGCCTCGATTTTGACAAACGCAATCGGCATAACCTGATAACATTGACCCAGGTAAATGAGAGCGCGGCAAGGCTTTTGTCGCAGGGTAAGGGGAAACTGACAGAGAGTGAGAAAAGGGTACAAGCACTGAATAACCTGGTAGCGGCCAACGATCCGAACCTGATATTGGGAAGGGGGTTTACACTGACCCTGGATGATCAAGACCATGTGGTCAAAACCTTGAAGACTTTTAAAACAATAAAACGGGGAACACTAAAATTCTCCGATGGGTCAACCAGAATAAAGGAGGAGGGGCCATGAGTGGCAAAGAAAAAAAATATGAAGAAAACTTCGCAGCACTTGAAAAGATAACAGAGTTGTTGAATAAGGATGAAATCGGCATTGATGACCTTGTGGAGAAAACCCGGGAAGCTCTGGATGCTGCCAGAAATTGTATTGAGATATTACACAATCAACAGGGAGAGTTCAAAAAATTGGAGAGTGATTTTATGCGTTTGATTGAGGATAGCGGGGAGAATGAAAAAAAATAGAATTTCAGAATCCATCAATTTCAAGGGAATTATCTTTATTGTGGAGAGACGCAGAGTGAGGTATTCCCGAATTGAATTCAAACCTCAGGGACTCCGCCTCATTGTTCCCAGGCAGGTTAAACCGGAGTCCGTTTTGCAAAAAAATCACCGTCAAATTATTAAAAAATATCACAAGTTGAGAGAAGATATGGCATTGGCCAGTCATTTAAAACTTGAAAAAGGGGGGGGAGACGATTTTAGCGGACTTATTGTACGCTTGCTGCAAAAATACTCAGCCCGTCTCGATGTAAGGGTAAAAGAGATTAAACTTAGAAGTATGAAGCGCCGCTGGGGGAGTTGCCGCAGTTCAGGAGTAATCACTTTAAACCGCAGTCTGCAATATTTGCCGGAACATTTGCTGGCCTATGTAATGGTACACGAATTACTTCATTTACGCATCTCCGGTCATGGCAAAAAATTCAAAAAACAAATCGCCACCTATTTCCCGGATTACAGGGAATTGGATAAACAGCTATACCTCTATGGTTTAAAATTATTGTCAAAGGGGTGAGATACGTGAAGACTTTACTTAAAAAATTGGTCAATGTCCAGGGAGCCGGGATCGGCCTGCTTGGCATACCGTTTGATTCCTATTCCTCCCATTTATCCGGGGCAGCCCAGGCTCCCGAATTAATTCGCCGGGCCCTTTGGTCCCCTGCTACCAATCTCTGGGCGGAGAACGGGGTGAACGTTGGCGATGAACAGCTCATATTTGACGCGGGCGATATTGATCTGAGTAGCGAGCAGGATCCTTTTGATCGAATTGAACAGATCCTGGAGAATATCATTCAACACCATCTGGTACCGGTTTGCCTGGGTGGGGATCACTCGGTCACCATACCTGTGGTGCGGGCATTGAAGAGAGGATTGGCTCCTTTTCATATTCTACATTTTGATGCCCATCCTGATCTGTATGAATCTTTCCAAAACAACCGATATTCCCATGCCTGTCCATTTGCCAGAATAATGGAGGATGGCCTGACTGATCGATTGGTGCAGGTGGGAGTGCGGACAATCAATGAACATCAGCAAAACCAGGCAGAGAGGTTCTCAGTTGAGCAGATCACCATGGATAAGTTATCTGCTGATACGGTTCTCTCTTTTGATGCGCCCCTCTACATTTCTCTAGACATTGACGCCCTGGACCCTGCGTTTGCTCCGGGTGTATCGCATCCGGAACCGGGCGGTCTCTCTACCCGCCTCCTGCTGCAGCTTCTGCATAATCTGAAGGCACCGGCTATTGTTGGTGTCGACATCGTTGAGTATAATCCCGGTCAGGATATAAATAATATCACTGCCGTGGTCTGTGCCAAACTACTAAAAGAGCTGGTAGCAAAAATAATAATTCTTGGCCAATCCGCATAACCTTGTGTTTCCGCGTTCGTTCTGTTACTATTTTTGTGTTAGAGATCTATCCATAGAGGAGGGTTTATGCCTTATGTAATCGCCCAGGTAACTGTGGTACCTTTGGGTACGGGCACACCGTCTTTAAGTTCTTATGTGGCTGATATAGAGAGAGTTTTGCGGAAGAAAACAGCTATTAAGACCATGTTGACTCCCATGGCCACTATTCTGGAAGGTGAGTTGGAAGATATTCTGCAGGTGATCAGGGAGATACATGAAATCCCTTTTGCCAGTGGCGCTCAACGGGTCTCAACCAGGATATCGATTGACGACCGCCGCGACAAGCAAATAACCATGAATGGCAAAGTCGACTCAGTAGAGTCCAAATTAAGCGGTAGCTAAAATCTCCAGATGAAATCAACAAAGTGGTCTCAGTAAAAAAAGATCATTGACAAAAGCAGTTTTTTTTGTTAAAAATATAGATCGGTTTCCCCAGTAGCTCAATCGGCAGAGCGGGTGGCTGTTAACCACTAGGTTCGGGGTTCAAATCCCTGCTGGGGAGCCAGAATGCGGGAATAGCTCAGC
>CBFDCH010000145.1:0-6418 GCA_965603235.1 uncultured bacterium
CGCGGATGGTGTATTCTTCGTTGTTTTTAACAATGAAACCAGCGGTAGTGTTGAGGGAACTGTGCTGTATTTGCTCGATCACTGTATGGAGGTCGATTTTATATTTAATCAATTTTAAGGGATCTATTTCAACATGAAATTGCTTGATATCTCCGCCGTGGCTTAAAACACTGGCCACACCGGGAACGGTTTGCAATTGAAGTTTAATCACCCAATCCTGCAATGTGCGCAGCTCCATTACCGGTGAATCTCCTTTTAGAGTATACACGTATACCATGCCCAGGCCGGTCGAAATAGGGCCCATTTCCGGTGGATGGTGCATGGGGGGGAGCTCATCTTTAATAGCGGATAGTTTTTGACCCACCAGCTGCCGGGCAAAATAAATATCCGTGTTATCATCAAAATAAATACTTACGGTCGACATGCCAAATGTGGATAACGAAGTGATCTTTTTTACACCCGGTATACCGAACATAGATGTTTCGATGGGGTAGGAGATAAATTTTTCCACCTCTTCGGGTGCCAATCCTTCCGGTTCGGCAAAGATCTGCACCACCACTGGGGATGGATCGGGAAAAACATCAATTTTAAGGTTACGATAGGCAATGATTCCGCCCAGGGAAACGAGTATCAATATGAGAAAAACAAAGATTTTCTTTTCAAGGATCAGTTCAATTGGTTTTTTCATTTTTATCCCCGTTAATGCTGATGGCCGGCATGTTCATCTACCCCGCCTTTACTGATTTCGTATTCGGCTTTCAAATAAAAGGCTCCTTTGCTAACTACCATCTCCTGTCCGGTAAGTCCCTGAATAAAAACATTCCTTGCCGAATCTACCGCAATTATTTGTATCGGTTTTATAGCAAATCCATCGGTTTCTTTTATAAAGATGGCGTTTATCCCGGAGACTTTAACCACTGCACTCTCGGGCAGGCAATAGTATTGATTCTTAATGTCAGTTTTTATCTTACCATTGACGAACATCTCCGGTTTAAGATAGGCCATCTTATTTGTTACCAGCACTCTGATACGGTGGGTCCTTATCTCTGGATCGATTTTTTCAAATATAGTAACAATTTTTCCGGAAAAGGTGATTTGCGGATAAATGTCTGCTGCAACTTCCACCTCTTTTCCGATTGATAAAAAGGGGATATCCTTTTCTTTGGCATCCAGAATGGCCCAGAATTTCGAGGTGTTGGCAAGTTCATAAATAATGTCATTTTCGCCAACCTGTTTCCCAAGCGTGAGATGCCGGCCAATGATTTTACCAGCGGCAGGAGCCTTTATTTGATGCTTCGGGGTTAGGAACTTTTTCAATTGGTCCAGGTTTTTGGTCTTTGAGCTGATTTTAATCTGGTTAAGAATTTTGCTGTCATAATCGAGGCTGATCAGTTCAGCTTCAAGTGAAAAGAAATCTGCGGCAGCTATTTTATAGGCTATTTCCCGGGTCATCACCTCTTTGGTTTCCAGGGCGTTAACTTTTGCCAGGTTGGCTGCCCTCTGATAGTCGCTCTTAGTCAAGCGATATTGGTGAAAGGCTTTAATATAGTTGGTTTTTAATTCCAACAAACGGGGAGAATTGATGCTACAGAGCACCTGGCCTCGTTTCACCTGGTCGCTGATATCTTTGCTCAGGCTGATAACATAACCGGTAATTCGGGGAGTTACCTGATATGATGTGTTCTGGTTCTCCTTAACAATCCCGGTAAGTGATATTTTTTGAAAATAGTCCTTTTTTTGGGGTGCTGACAATTGAATCCCCCATTTTTGTACCAGATCATCAGAAAAGTGAAGATGTTGATGGTCCTCCTCATCCTCCACAAGCTGGTATTGTGACGGATCGTCAGCCGCCTCTTTATGTTGATCGTCTGATTTGCCGCAAAAAATTGTTAAACTTACCATTATCAATATCAAGGTTAATGACTTTCTCATATTTTACCTCCTAGCAAAGCCTCCAGTTGGGCTTTGAGTAAATTCCATTCGGTTAAGGCTTTGAAAAACCGGGTTTGTATGTCCAAAAAACTGTTTTGGGAATCAAGATACACGATAAGCGGGACTTCTCCCTGCCTGTACAGTTTTTCCGTGAGATCGAGGTTCATCTTACTCTCCTGTAAAATGGCCCCTTTGTATGTGGCAATCTCCTTTTCAACCATACGGATTTCCGCCAGTAATCGTTGTAGACTGGTTAGTAAATGTTGCTGGACATGATGTAATTCAATTTTGGCCTTTTCCCTCTTCAGCTTCGCCTTTTTGACAAAACGCCCCCTAGTTGAAAAAATGGGAATTTCAACACCGATTCCCACCTTCCATACCTTGGCGTCAGGTTCAAGACCATGTCCACCAAAGAGGGAGATAGACTCAATCAGTGAGAATTGTTGGGCTTTCACCATGTTCTCCTCACTTTTTAGGTGTGTCGATTTTATTTGGACAAGCGGGCTGTTCCCGATCATGTTTTTTAGCTGGGTTTCAATCGGTGGTAACACCTGGTAATGGAAATCTTCGCTTATTCGAAATGTTCCGGGCAGGGTGAAATTGAGCATTTCATTTAGCTTTGTTTTTTGCGAGGCAACGGTCTTTTCGGTTTTGAATAATTCTGTCTGTTGTTTTTGAATCTCCACCGCTGCCCTCAGGGCATCGATCTCCTTCACCTCACCAATTTTTGCCTTTGCCTGGGTGATTTTACCCATTTCCTGCAGGTTTTTCAGGTGGCTTGTTTTCAGGCGGCGCAATTTCTGGAAAAATTGCAGTGTGAAAAAGTGAGACTTCAGGTTTTGAATCAGCTCTCTTCTGCGAATTTCAATACGAATTTTTGTTCCTTCTGTCTCATTCCGTTGAGATTTTAACAAATAGTGACGATAAATGGGATTGGGGATATTCAGGGAGAGGCCAATATTCCACAGGTTTGAACGCTCTCCGGTGTCAACATTTTCTCCTTTGCCCCTGGAATATTCAAATTCCGGATTGGGCAGGGCACGGGAAATTTTGTAATCACTTTCTTTTATTTGATAGTCATACTGGGATATTTTTAGCAGCAGGTTTTTCTCCTCCATCTGTTTGATCAGGCTGGACAGGGTATAATCCTGGGTGGCTGGCGTCGTTCCGGCCAGGTAAGGCAATAGCAAAAAGGGAATTAGTAATAAGTATTTCATGGTTTGATCCTCCTTTCAGGTTAGAATAGATTTTTGTTTTAAATAAAAAAGTAGAGGTTTGGCGGGCATCAACAGAGGAAAACACAGGATGTATCAGGCAATGCTGATATTAGCAGGAATTTGCTCAGGGGCAATTGCCTGAAAAAATTTCTCCCCAATATATCAGAAAACAGGGGAGGCTTTAATGGATTAATTTTATCCAATTGTACTTGAACCAAAGAAACATTGCCGGGTCCATTTGGGATGTTTTTTGAGTGAATGGTGTCACCCAACGGCAGGTCACAGCAGCAGAGGGGCATGGGGTTGATGGCAGGATGCTTGACTTTGTTGATTTCAATTCCATGTTGGTGGGGACATGGGCAGTTAAACCCACCTACAGCGATTTCCAGATCTACTGTGCCATCGGATTTAAAACAAAAAACCGGATTAATCATGGTCTCCTGGCAAAGCAGCAGCATGCAGAATGATATCACTACCAATAGCTTCAATTGTTTCGTTTTAACCATAATTCTTCTCATAGATACCATTTTTTAGGTTGAAAATCAATAGGAGACTGGAGAAATCTTAGACCAGAGACGAAAGAAGAATGGAACGAATTCTTGGCGAGGAACGTCTGATAGGTAGAAGGAGTTATATTATGACAAAATTCTTGCTGTGGCTGCTTTTACTGATACTCTGCTGGCCCGTTGCACTGCTGGCCCTGATTCTGTATCCTTTCATTTGGCTGCTTTTGCTTCCGCTGAGGCTTTTGGGTATTGTGGTTGATGGTGTCTTCGATTTTATCAGGGCAATATTCAGGTTACCCTCACGAATTGTTGGTGGGCGCTAACATTATTGGTTGCCTCTATTGGCAAAACGCGGCATCAGACTATTTGTTAGCCGGTTCAGTAATAAATTCCCCTCCGTGATGTCCCCAATTGTGATCTGAATGGAATCATACATGGACAAGGTTGACTTTTTATGAGAATCATTTAGAATGAAATGTGTTTGATCAGGATCGACCGAGGGAGCAAAGATGAAAATTTATTTGGCATCGGATCATGCCGGCTTTCATTTGAAAGAAGCAATTAAAGAGTATCTTAAAGACGAGAAATACGAAATCCAGGATCTGGGCACAGATTCAACAGCTCCAGTAAATTGGGTAGAGTATGGTGCCCGGGCAGCCGCAGAAGTTTCTCAAAATCCTCAAGAGGCAAAGGGAATCCTGGTTTGTGGGACCGGTCTGGGAATGTCCATGGTTGCAAACAAATATAAACATGTCCGGGCCGCCCTGTGCAACGATGAATATAGTGCAGAGATGAGCAGGCTGCATAATGATGCCAATGTACTCACGCTGGGAGCCAGGGTTGTGGCTGTTGCCCGGGCAATTCGCATTGTTGATCTCTGGCTTAAAACTGAATTTTCCGGTCAGAGACATCAGGATCGCCTGTCATATCTGCAGGATAACGTTGAGGCTCACAACTTTAAATCGTGATCATTTTTCTCACGCTACACGATTAAATCAGGATTCACGCTTCCTCTTCCAGGCATAGCGCAGGAATTCAAGTAGAATAAAAAAAGTAATTGCAGCCATGAAAATGCGAAAACTATCAATCACGTTAAAAAGGTAGAGGAGAAGGATCAGAATAAAGTAAATAGCGAATCGAACCACCAATCTAAATATAAAAAGTTTGGAAAAAGTGTATGTTGAATCGTTATTGCGAATATCGCTTTCAAGTAAATTTTCAAGCTTTTGCAATGTGTCGCTATTTTTTGATTTTTCTTCCTTTTTCATGTTTTTTTGATCTGTAGGTGCATGAACCAGATTGCCGCTGTTTCCCAGTTGTCAGGATTTGTCTTTTTGGTACCTGTGATAATGGGTGGATTCACCTGGCGCAGGGGGATCTTTTTTAGATTTTTTATGGTCTCATTTTTAAGATAAAACGTTACAAAGCGGCCACTGCGGAGAATATGCGGCAGCATCTGCCCCTCGTCAAATACAATATTGGCCGCTTTGCCCACAAAAACCACATCCACTGTGTATGTTTCATCCGAGCCCTTTAACCAGATTTTTGCCGAGTAATGTGTGTTGTCGATCTTTTTGTCTTTGTAGATAGCAGCAGAGAGTGATAAAACCAGGATAAAGCATAGAAGTAGTAAAAGATAATTTTTTTTTATCATTTTTGTACCCTCGCTCACTAATATTATATATTCTAACAGCCTCAAAATCAAGAGAGACCTGTTGACTCAATGGTTAATATGGGAGCCGGGCTATGGTATAATTGGGTTGGAGGTAGAGCATGGCAAAAAAGAAAACAGATGATAAGAGTCGCAAAGAAGAATTTAAACTGAATGGCAGTGAAATTGTCACTAAAATTAAAGAGTTGATACATCAGGGAAATATTCGACGGATAATAATTAAAAATGAAGAGGGCAGGACCTTGGTAGAAATTCCCCTCACGCTGGGAGTTGTAGGTGCGGCTCTGGTACCGGTCCTGGCTGCAGTGGGTGCTATCGGTGCCCTGGTTGCCAAGATGAGTATTGTAGTGGAGAAGGTAGAAGATAAAAAATAGTGTTTATTTTTCTACCGGGAAGGCTTTGTTACATGAATCGACCCGGGGCCTGGACATCTTCCGTTTCAGCTGATTAATTCAGGTAATCGGATACGAATCCGGGGGCCCGAGCGAAATCATCCTTTTGAGTATGTCGCATGCGATTTTGTCTCTTTTTCCCGGGAGTCATTTCGTTTAGCATGCAGCCTGCCACCAAAGATTTGTTCTGTAAAAGAAATCATTTGATATATTTTAGGTAAACTTTTATATTATAAGAGAAGGAGATAAGATGAAAAAATTCGTTTTGGCATTTTTAATTTCGTTGTTGATATCTGCTATCAGTTTTTCCCAGAGTATTCATGGAGTTAAAATCGGCTACGAGGTCCCTTCGGAAGGACCTTTCCCCACCTCCCTGGTTTTTCACGGAGACACGGTGATTATTGTCTGGCAAACCACAGCCATTGCCGGCAATGTAAGGATAGAACTGCGTCGTAAGAACCATTCCCTGGCGGCTGTGATAATCCCCACTTATCCCTTTGATGATTTACCAAAAGCCTTTCAAATACCCAATTCCATAGCACCGGGGAAATACTACATTAAAGTTCGGCAGGGAAACATTTTCGGCAATTCCAGCCTGTTCAGGATTATGGGATCCCGGGGAATCAAATGGGTTAATGTCTTTCTCGAAGGTAAACCATACCCAAAAAAAGGATTCAGGATCGGACAAACCATTGCCAT
>CBFDCH010000146.1:0-6406 GCA_965603235.1 uncultured bacterium
GTTACAGCAATAGCAACGCTCTCCGACGGATCCAAACCACTGCCGGAGAGATCTACTCCGGTTACGGGCCGGTCAATCTCAAGTGTCACACTGCCTTTGCTGGTAAACTTAAAGGCATTGGAGAGGAAATTTTTAACAATTTGTTCAACTCGCTGTTTATCCGATTCTATGGTTCCGGGCAGTCCTTTAGCAATCTTTATATCAAAGGCCAATCCCTTGTCTTTTGCCAGATGTTTGAATTTTCTCTTCAGATCTTCAGAAAAATCTTTAAATTCCACCTGTTCAATATTGAGGTCAATTTTACCAGACTCCACCTTGGATAAATCCAGGATTTCGTTGATTAAATCCAACAAATCCGCACCAGAAGAATGGATGGTATCGGCAAACTCCACTTGTTTTTTAGTGAGGTTACCATTTTTATTCTCGCCCAGGAGTTTGGAGAGGATCAATAGGCTGTTAAGGGGCGTTCTTAACTCGTGAGACATGTTGGCCAGGAATTCCGACTTGTACTTACTGGTTAATTCAAGATCCTGGGCTTTTTGCTCCAGTTCAGCACTGGCCTCCTGCAGCTGATTATTTTTGTGGCGGATATCTTCTGATTGTTTTTCCAATTCATGAGTTTTTTCTTCCAGCTCCTCATTGGTCTGCTGCAGCTCTTCCTGCTGCTGCTGCAGCCGGGCTTCCGATTCTTTCAAAGACTTGGTCTGACCCTCCAGCTCTTCATTGATCTGGCGCAGCTCTTCCTGCTGACTCTGCAATTCCTCTGCCTGTTGCTGTGATTTTTCCAGCAGTTCCTTCATCTTGGTTCGGGATTCGCTGGAGTTGAAGGTAATACCAATATTCTCCAACACATCATCGAAAAATCGGGTCTGTATCTCGTCAAATCCGCTATAAGAACCCAGTTCAATGACTCCCTTGATCTCACCTTCATACATAAAGGGCATGACCACGATATTTTGCGGTGAGGTTTCACCCAGGCCCGAATTGATCTTGATATAGTCATCCGGTACATTGGCCAGGACAATGGGCTGTTTTTCCAGGGCGGCCTGACCAATAATCCCCTCACCCAATTTGTATACATTGGAGAGGTTTTTACGCTTTTGATAGGCATAACTTCCCACCAGCCTCAGGTTTTGCTCCTCATCCATCAGGTAGATGGCCCCAATCTGGGCTTTCAGGTATTTGCACAGGTATTGGATAACATTTTGCGACAGGCCAATCAGGTCCAGCTCGCCGCGCATCTTATCATTCAATTCGGCCTGGCCTGTTTTTAACCAGTTTTTTTCTTCAATCTCTTTGGAGCTATTTATCAGGTTGGTTTTCATCACAGAAAGGGCATTGCCCAGGGTATCCTGCTCACTCCTCAAGGTGATGGGCACAGAGTAATCTCCTTTGCCAATAGCACGGGCCGCTTCCGCCAGACCCTGATTGGTCCCGATAAGGGTTGAAAATACCTGGGCCAACTCCCCGATCTCATCTTTGGAGTCTATCTCAGATTCAACATCATTGTTGCCCCGGGCCAGCTCATTGGCCACCTGCACAATCTCCCCTAAAGGACGGGTGATGGAACGTATCAGAATGAGTGAAAACCCAGCAAGCAGCAGGATAGCCAGGCCAATGATAGCAATGGTGGTTGAGATTGAGGTCTTCTGGTTTTGCCGGGCATTGGAAACGGCAAGGTCCATCTTCTTTTGACTGTCACCTGCCAGGGTGGTGAGTTTGTCCTTAATGGTGTTGTATTTGTTCTGCATGGTTTTCATGGATGCGATCACCCCATCGTCCATGCTGCCGCCAATCATCTTGCGGGTGGTCTGCAGGGCCAGGGGAAAGTAACTGACAAACTCCTGCTCTATAAAATCCAAATCCTTGCCGGCCAGGGTAACATTTTTCTTACCCTGCTCCAGTTTGGCCAGAAAGGACTCCCGGATTGACTCGACATTTTTCAGCTCATCCTCATCTTCAGCTGAAGCGGCATACTGCAGGCTGCGCTGAATATTTGCCAGATCGGCTTCCAGCTTACTGGTTACCTCTGAGGCCGGCGCATAACCGGTTTCAATCAAGGTCAGCAGGGTATCATTTTCCCGGTTGAACTGCTGGGTTATGACCAGGATCAGGAGAAAGGCCAGCGTAGCCACAGCTGGCAACAAAATTATCTTATTTCTGAATTTTAAATTTTTAAAAATCATTTGCCTCACCGCTTTTAACTTAAATGTATCGTAGATTATTGTTATTTAACTATCTTCAAAACCTTCACTCTTTGGCTTGAAACGTTGGAGTCTGTTGAAACATAGCCGATAGCCCCAGGATTGTTGCGCACAAAAGCCAATACCTCAGTGTTAGTTTTTTTCTCCGCTGGGGGAATCTTACGTCCCGAGAATATCTGTTTCTGCCAATAGGCCTTAATCGATGATACTTTGCGGCCGTGAATATCCCTGGAGAACTTTTCCCTCACTAAGGAGTTCTCTACCAGGTCCAGTGGCTGAACATTTTCGCCGTTTGACCATTTGCTCACCTTTTTTAGAAAGAGGTTGGAAGCCTCTTTTTTGGTTAAAGAGTTAACCGGATTTGCCCGGTTTACCACCAGTTTATAAGCGGTGGTCTGAGCCGGTAGCTGGATGCCGGATAGTAAAAACAGCATCAGCATAAAATTTATTAAAATCAACCGTTTCATGAGATCCTCCTAGAAACTAAAATGGATACCAAATTGAATCAACTTTGTCTTGTTGTTAAAATCTCCCATCAGGAAGGCCATGGGATCAGCAAAATGGGGAAAACCGAACTTAATGCCCTCAACCATGTGATAGGAGCACTTCACAACCAGATTGGAATTGAACCAGTAATTGAGGCCAAAAGCCAGGTCCTGATGCTTCATGTACTCCTGGAAAAAACGGGGGAGCATGTTTAGGTCCAATTCAGTAATATCTCCTTCATTCCAGTCGTAGCGCACCGCTGCCTGCCAGTTTCCCAATAGTTTTACCGCTACCTCCACATAAAAGCTGTTGGTTATGGTTTCCAGGTTGTCTCCCTGACCGGATGTGGCGTTTTGAATATGTTTGATATATTCACTCCGCAACCACAAACGGGAAGAGAGATATTCCAGGTGAACACCATAGGAACTGTTATCGCCAACAAAACCGCCTTCTCCGGTCTCCTCCTCGGATTTATCCTCACCCGCATACCCGGAAAAGCCAAAACTCAATCCATCCAGGGGAGTCGAAATACTTAACCGGCCGCCGTAGAGGTCTGCCAGGTCCCTTTCTATCATCTGCATGCCATTATTCAGATAAGCCGGATCCTGTTGAAAGGCAAAGGTGAGAATATTGGGCATTTCAGAAATGGTTTTTAATTGACCCCAATAGAGGTCATAGGAAATCCCCCAGCCGCTCTGGCTGTAATAGGATCCGGTCAGGCCAATACCATTGAGACCCTTGCCCACAAAACCATGGGAACCATAAATAGACTGAGGCAGGGACAGAAAGGGCCTGATTGTCCCCACATTGAGGATTTCACCATAAATACCAAAGGCGTGTTTCACCTTGCCAAGACGCAGCCGTAACATGTCTGAGAACGCCCACTCTGCAAAGGCATAGTCAAATTTAAATTCAATACCGTCATGGCTCTGTTCACCGCCAATCTGGGCAATAACACTCAGTCTCTCAAAAGGCTGGGCATTGATGTTCAGGTAGAATTGGGAGTGGTTATAATCGCCATTCTCATCACCCACCAGGTAGTGGGCGCCATCGGTGTTGCCATATGCCCAGGAACCGAACGCGTGCAGGGTAACCTTTTCAGAAACCTGAGCATTCAAAGTTGACATTGTCAACAACGTAACGAAAAGAAGTGTAATCAATAGTTTTGTTTTTTTCATTAATAATCTCCTTTATTTTTTTTCAATTTAATGAAACACATTATTTAATCTACCTTTTATTAAAATTATTAAGATAGGCTTCTTATTCCACATTTCCCTGCAGCTCCTTTAAAATTTGCACGGCCTGGGGGAGTTCAGAGGACTTGTTAAAAAAGAACTCCGCTCCCAGGTCCAGGCATTTTTTTTTGTATTGAGGGTAGGGATAATTGGTCAACATAAATATAATGGTGGTGGCATTGACTTTTCTGATCTCTTTGAGAATATTGAGGCCGCTCCCTTGCTGCAGGCGAATATCGAGGCATACCACATCGGGATTTTCTCTATGAAACATGGCCAGGGCTTCCGGCTCAGTCTGGGCTTTGCCAACAATTTTTAATCCTTTAATGAGCTCAAAGGTTTTGTTTAACTCTTCCAGCACATCTTTTGAATCATCAACAAGCAATACTTTCATTTCTTCCACACTGATAGAATAGTATGAAGATCGGAATAAAAAAATAGTACAAAATATGGTATTGGTGTAGTAGATTCACTACAGTCGGTTGAAAATTCTAGTGAGATTTATAACTTGTTTTCGATCACATAGCGAATGATGTCAGCATTGGAGGACATGGCCAGTTTTTCCAAAACCCGGGTCCGGTAGGTGGAGACTGTTTGAACACTCAGCAGAAGCTCGTCTGCAATCTCCTTGACTGATTTGCCGGAGCCCAGCAAGCACATCACCTGGAACTCCCGGTCTGATAGCGCCTCATGATCAACTTTCTTTTTACCCAGATGCAGGCCATTGGCCAATTTTTCCGCCAATGAGGGGCTTATGTACTTGCCGCCGGAAACAATTTTTCTCAGGGCAGTGACCAACTCACGAGGTGCAGCCTCCTTGGTCATGTAACCGGCAGCCCCGGCTTTTAAAGCCCTGATGCCGTATTGAGATTCCGGATGGTTGCTCAAAAAAAGGATGGAAACCTTTTTAAACCGGTAATTAAGCTCTTTTAGAATTTCAAGGCCATTCTCTCCCGGCAGGTTGATATCAAGAACGATAACATCCCATTTTTTCCCCTCTATAACCCGATAGAGCTGCCGGGCATTGCCTGCCTCGGCCACCACCTCCATATCATACTCATCATCTAAAATTTGTTTCAAACCGGATCGGAAGATGGGGTGGTCATCCACGATAATAATCCTGGCCATGTTCAACTCTCCAGGGGCACCGTTAGAAGCACGTGCGTCCCCTTTCCCTCTGTTCCATCTATGTTGAAGCTCCAACTAAAGAGGTTGGCCCTTTCCCGCATACCCAGGATGCCAAAAGACTTTTTCTTATGAAGATCCTGTTGCTGGATGCCCCTGCCATTGTCCTCAACCTTTAACTGAAAAGATCTCTTGGTTTTGCTGAGGTTTATTGAAATTTTTGTGGCAGCGGCATGGCGGGCCGCGTTGAATAGTATCTCCTGTAAAATTCTGAATATCGCCGTTGATTCATCAGCTGCTAGTTCCAACTTTTCCAGGTTAGAATCGAGAACGCATTGGATCCGTGAATCCTCCTGGAACTCCTCAACCAGCCACTCAATGGCAGCAATCAGGCCCAGATCATCCAGAATGGCAGGCCTTAAGCGGGTGATCATGCTGCGCACCAGGGACACACTTTTGTTGATCATCTCCTCCATGGATTGGGTTTTTTTTATGATTTCCCGGAACTCTTTTGTTTCTTTGTGGATCAATTGATCTGAGATCCGTACCACACTCATTTTCAACACTGTTAACATGGAACTCAACTCATCATGCAGTTCCCGGGCAATCTGGATCCGCTCTTCTTCCCGCACATCCTGTAAGTGATAGGTCAGGGCCTGCAGCTTGTTCATGGTTGTTTGCAGTTTTTCCTCGGCGCGAATCCTAACAATCACTTCCCCCATATTGGCGGCAAGGGTCTCCAGTGCATGACGAGCTGAAGTGGAAAATTGATCCACTGAGTGGGAGGCAATATTCAAACAAGCCACTACCTCTCCCTGGTCGAGAACAGGCAGCACTGCCAGGATATGCAAATCCTCATTTTGACGAATGGGATCTTTTATGGCCTGGATTATTTGACTATAATCCTGATAGACGGGTTTGCCAGCCATGACCAGGTGGGTGTTAGCTGCAGTAGCATCGTAATGACCTGTGCTTTCAATAAATTTTCTGGACAATCCCTTTGCATGGACAAGATCCAATCCTCCTGTCTCATTATCCACAAGATATACTCCTCCCGAATCCATACCGGCAACCTCAATTGCAGCCTCAAGACAAAGAGCAAGAGCCTCATTTAGGGAGGTGGTAACACTGAGAGAACGGGCCAGGTCTCGCTGTTTCTCCAACAAATTTTCAGCCCATTTGCGTTCACTGATATCAACAGCCGTATTCACCGATCCTATTATGCGACCTTCAGCATTGTACCAGGGGGATGTTGTTATGATAAAATCCCCCCCCAGCTTCTCTTCATGAGTTTCAACTGAGTGTTCTTTACCGTCTTTGATCAATTGCTTATGGGGGCAATGATTTGGGGGAGTA
>CBFDCH010000147.1:0-6400 GCA_965603235.1 uncultured bacterium
ATCCTAGGAAAAGCACTGAAAACACTGCCGCTTGATATACCCATTATGGTGCTGTCAGATCACGGTTTTAATCCCTTCCGGCGCAAGGTAAATATCAACAACTGGCTGCAAAAAGAGGGCTACCTTAAACTCGAGGTGGATGCTGAAGCCGGCGCCTCCATCCTGCAACATGGAGATTGGGCCAGCACCCGGGCCTATTGCCTGGGATTCAACAGCCTCTATCTCAACCAGAGAGGAAGAGAGGGCGAGGGCATTGTCTTGAAAGAGCAGCGGCGTCTCATCCTGGAAGAGATTAAGGGGAAGCTGGAGGCCATGATTGATCCGGCAAACGGGCAAAAAGTGGTGAGCACCGCTTTTATTGTAGAGGATACATTTTCAACCCAGTTCACCGACCGGGCGCCCGACATTGTCATTGGCTTTAACCGGGGTTACCGGGCCGGAGACACCTCTGCCCTGGGTGACTTATCCGAGAACATTCTGGCGGACAATGCCAATTGGTGGTCCGGCGACCATTTTATCGACCCCCAGCACGTACCCGCCAGTTTTTTGGCTACCTTTAAGATCCAGAAAAAGGTACCCAATATGCAGGACATGGCGCCTACCATTTTAAAATATTTCGGAATTACCAATCCCACGACCATGAAAGGGGAACCACTGATTTAGGAGGAAAAATGGCAAAAAAAGTTAAGCTCACCAAAGAGAGTGAACAAAAGGCAAATGAAATTCTGGCCCACCACGGCTACTCTTCACTCGATGAGATGGTGGAGAACCTGATCAGCACTGAGTATGATAAGATTAAAACCGGCGGAAACAAGGAAGAACAGGCAGAACAACTAAAAGGACTGGGCTATATCTCATAATCCATGATTCAGCAATTGAACACCCTGATCAGCAAACTTTTCACCATCCTGCTCTACCCATTCGGACTTTTGGGAGAATTCTGGGAAATCCTCTTTCTCAGCATCCTGTCATCCCTGGTAGTGCTGGTCGCATATAAGCTGGTTTCATCCCCCCGTATGATCACGCAAACCACCAACCAGATCAAATCGAGCATATTAGCTATCCGCTTGTATAAAGATTTTTCTCGCGTTATTATCAGCTCATTTTTCAAGAGCCTGTATTATACCGGGAAATATTTTGTACTTAACCTGGTTCCCATTTTTTTTATTATTCTGGTTTTATTTCCCCTCTTTGTACAGATGGATATCCGCTACGGGATGCGTCCGTTTCAATTGGACGAAGAATTCATGGTAAAAGCGGAATTCAGTCATAACGTCTTTGACCAGGAGATCAAATTATTGGAGAATCCCTGCTACAAAACCAGGATGAATCCGGTCTATATAAATGCCTTTAAAGACGAGGAACAGACCAAGCCAATGCGCGAAGTGAACTGGAAGCTGCGGATTACCAAAGAGGGGGAGACTTCCCTGGCCATTGAAGTTAATCAGGTGTTATACAGGAAAAATCTGAACATTGGATCCTTCAAGGGGCCACTCTCCAACAATAAACTGAATAAATCTTCAATGGCCCATTTTATATATCCCGTGGAACCGCTGTTTAAATCTTCCCGGGAGATCAAATCCATATCTATCAGGTATCCGGCAAGGAATGTCTCTTTTCTCGGAATCAAAGCCCACTGGCTGGTTTACAATATCATCCTTGTGCTGATATTAGTCCTGGCTTTAAGAAAAAAATTCGGCGTTGAGTTTTATTAAAAAATAAAACTATTTTTTCTAGGAGGTTGGCCATGAAAGCCAGAGGTTATCTGCTTCATGTTTTTCTGTTTATTTTTGTATTAAATCCATTTCTGTTTTCACAACGAAGCGAATTCAGCAAGAAAGAGATATCCGGACGTCAGCAGCGGCTGATGAATTTGTGCCAGGTTGGAGCCATCATCCTCTGCGGCGATACCGAAACGACTCCAGGCGCCCATTTCCGCCAGGACAATGATTTTTTCTACTTCTCGGCCGTAAATGATCCAAACTGCATCCTGGTCATGGTACCCAAGAGGGGCAAAACCTATTTGTTTGCCCCCTGGCAGTCGGACCGGGAAATAATGGTTGAGGGAGCCAATCTATTGAGAGATAAAAAAGGGGCGGCCAGGAAAGCTTTTGACCAGGTATACCGGCTCTCCTTCTTTGATGAATTCTTATCCCGAAATTTATCCCGCAACGGATCAAAGATGCATCTCCGCCTCTCTCCCAGAGACACGGTAGACAATGCCCGTTGGGAATCACGGATATTTGTGGCCCGCAAAAACAGGTCCCTTTACAATGATCAGATCACCATGGATAACCACCGCATCAAAAAATTGAAAGAGCGCTACCCCTCGGTGGCAGTGCAGGATGTCACCCCCCATATCGACGGGTTGAGGGTCATTAAATCTGCGGAAGAAATTGCCATTATGAGAAGAAACGGCAAGCTCTCAGCCGAAGCGGTCAAGCGGGCCATGCTGACAACAGCTCCCGGAGTTTATGAGTATGAACTGGAAGCGGTTGCCATGTTCGCGGTGCGCAAGTATGGGGCCACGGGCGCAGCTTACCCGCCGATCGTGGGTTCCGGTCCCAATTCCTGTACCTGGCACTACAACGAGAACTCACGAAAAATGGAAAAGGGTGACCTGGTGTTGATGGATTTTGGCGGTGATCTGGACCACCTGTGTATGGATATCACCCGCACCTGGCCGGTGTCCGGCAAGTTCAGCAAAGAGCAGCGCAAGGTCTATCAAGCGGTGCTGGAGGTGCAGAAGGCCAGTATCTCGCTTTACCGCCCCGGTATTACTGCCAGTGATGTACGCAAAAAAGTGGCCCAGATATTAAAAAAGAAGGGAATCGATCCCATGGGACTGAGCGGCGGCATCCACCATTTCGTGGGTATGTGTGTTCACGATGTGGGGCCCCGTAATCTGCCGTTGCGGGAGGGAATGGTGTTTACATTTGAGCCGGGCCTCTATTTCCGTGATAAAAATCTCGGCATACGGATCGAGGATACAATACTAATCACCAAAGAAGGCTGCGAGGTCCTCAGTAAGGATGTGCCCAAAGAGATCGACGAAATCGAAAAACTAATGGCAAAGAGGAAAAAATAGATCCTCTTACTCAGTCTTTAAACTATCAATCGGATTGGTGAATGCAGTCTTAACAATTCTGCCAGCTACTGATAATACTGCCAGGAATAAGATAATTATCCAGGCTGCGATAAAAATCCAAACACTTATACCAACTTTGTATGCATAATTATTAAGAATGCTTTTAATTATAAAATAGGAGACCGGCCATGCAATGAAAGCAGACACACAAATTAGTATCACAAACTCCTTTGAGACTAGAGTAACTATCTTTGTGACAGTGGAACCAAGTACTTTCCTAATGCCAATCTCTTTGGTTTTGCTATTTAAAACCGACGAAACCAAACCATAAAGTCCCAGGCAGGAAATAATTACAGCAAGTATGGCAAAAATGCGGTACAAAGCACCAAGCCTTTGATCATTTGAGTATTGACCAGCAAAAACTTCATTCAAAAAAGTATACTCAAACTGATTGTTTGGGGCAAATTGAACGGCTTTTCTCTTTATATACTGTAATGTCTCTGAGATATTGTATGTTCTTAGTTTAACAAACATTTTTGTTCGGGGGCCATGCCGCTCTGATAACATAAAAACAGTCGGTTTAATCTTTTCGTGTAATGGTGATGAATGAAAGTTTTTTACAACGCCAATAATTTGTCCTTTGGTTTCCCAGAGAGTTATGCTTTTGCCAATTGGAGCGCTATAATCAATCAATTTTAGCGCTTCCTCATTTAAAATAAAACTTCTTCCGTCTGACAGAAAATTTTTGCTGAAAGCCCTGCCTTTTATTATCTCCATCTCAAACAAATCAAAATAGTCATAATCAACAGACTGATCATTAATTGAAATCGGTTTTCCTGAACTATTTCCTTGCCAGTCGATCAAATTTGTGTGGGAAATATCTGTTGGATTATTATAGGCTGAAGTAACATTAATAATATTTGGATTTTGCTTCAGGCTTTCCTTAAATACCGAATAGTTTTCCCAAAGTTGATCATTCATGGGAATTGATAATACCTGCTCCTTATTTAATCCCAGATCCATATTCCAAATAAAATTCAGCTGGCGATACATTGCCATAGTAGTACTGATCAGAATGACAGTTATTATAAACTGACTGGATAAAAAAAATCTCCTCAATAATTTGCTGCCCGTTGTGTATTGGATCTTCCCTCTTACTGTTTTTACCGGTGCAATGGATGAAAGTGTTAGTGCTGGATAAATGCCGGATAGCAGGCCTGTCAATACAGCCAATAAAACGGCTCCGAGAATATTAAAAAAACTCAAAAAACCGTTAAGTGCTATCTGTTTCCCGGAGAGCTGGTTGAGAAGTGGGAAAAACAATAGAGTTGCTATTATTGAAAGCAGTAGTGCTATAAGAGATAAAGTAATCGATTCACCCATAAACTGAATGACAATATCTTTCTTTTTAGCGCCAGCAACTTTTCTTAAACCAATTTCTTTGGCCCGAAAAACTGATCGACTGGTGGACAGGTTAACAAAATTAGCACATGCAATAAAAAGGATAACAAGGGCGAGACCAATAAAAATATAAATATAAATAATGGGGTCAGTACCATTTAGTGAATATAGATGAATTTTTCGAAAGGATTGGGTTTTTAGCAGAACGTTCCAGTCCATGGTATCATTCTCTTTAATATAAGTGGAAATTTTTTTTTGAAAATCACTAAACTTTTCCTTGTTGTTCAATGTCAAATAAGTAGAGCAATCATAGGACCAGTCCGTATCCGCCCCTTCGCGTAATTGATTAATGGGAAGTAAGAAATCAAAACGAAGATGAGAATTTTCAGGGACATCTTTTAATATGCCGGTAATAATGAATCGTTTGTCATTGTTTATCAACAACGACCGGCCAACAGGGTTTTGTGATGGAAAAAATTTCTTGGCCAGGCGCTCCGTAATAACAATTGAGTGACTGTTATTGAAGTTACTCTGGACATCTCCTTTGACTATTGGGAAACTGAACATGCTAAAAAATTCCCGGTCAATTAACGCTCCCTTCTCATTGGAGTTGATATTTCCCGACCTTACATTATATTTCTTTTTTGAGAACCTGGTCATTTGGTCAATTTCAGGAAATTTCTCTCTCAAACTCGGAACAAGAGCCAATGGGGTTGACTCGTGCCAGTCATTATTCATTTTAACCACAAACCGATATAAGTCATCTAAATTTTCATGAAATCCATCAAAAGCCAACTCCTCCTGTACCCATAAGGTAATATAAAGGCAGGAAATCATCCCCAAGGCCAGCCCGATAAGATTAATCAATGAATAGGATTTATACTTCCTAATATTTCTTAATGCAGTTTTTAAATAATTAAAAATCAAGATATTCTCCTCACTCCATATCTAATGTTACCGCCCCATTTAATATACTAAATCAAACATCCTTAAATATCGTATCGAATTATAATATCGAACGAGAAAATGATTAGAATTTATTGTATTATTCGATTTAGATGAAAAATGGAACAAGCGAAGCCAAGGGCAAATATAGGGAGACGCGAAGGCGTCCACCTTGTTTGAAAATCAGGCCCTGGGATTCCATTAAAACCCCTTGACCTTAAAAGTTGTATCTCTTAAAATTTTATTATGAAAAATAAAACATTCCATCCCCTATTGATTCTTTTAATCTGTGTGGGTTTGATGAGTCCGCTGTTCGGCTGGTGGTCAGGGAGAAGAAACAACCATTACCAGATCACCTGGCTTTCCAGGAAGGCGCTGGGCCAGATGTCCATCTATCATACCAATGAGCTCCGCCAGGGTGCCAACGCGCCTGATGGGATAACTGGTCTTGGTAAAGTTATCCAGCATCACCGCCATGCCCACCGGGTACAGGTCAATTTCGACGCTGCGGTCAAATTCTTACGTCAAAAGAATACCAAACGGGCGGCATTGATTATTGCCAGTGCCTTTCATTACCTGCAGGATGCCCTGGACCTGTCGACCCATTTCAGGGGAAATTATATCGAGTGGGTGAGGTATGCCTGCTATTCCATTCTGGCCAACTGGAACTGGGTCGGTCAAAACAGAAATTTTAAATTTACCTACGATCAGACTTATGGAGTTGAGTGGCGGGCCATGCAAAATATGAATGTGAAGCAGGTGGTACGCAGGGTCCAGCAATGGTGTCCCGTCATTGCCCGGGAATTGAGTTACTTCCGAAATTATTTGCGGCCCGGTCCCAACGGGTATTCTATTCAACAGGATGCCACCAGACCTTTTTTAAAGGCCCTGGCCATTCTGCAGGCCGGCCAGGACAGGATTCTTAGAATATTACAGGATAAGGCCTCCGACTCAGGGTTATCCGAT
>CBFDCH010000148.1:0-6376 GCA_965603235.1 uncultured bacterium
ACCTCTTCTTCTCCACAGATATCAGCCAGGGGATAAAAAACGCCGATATCATTTTTGTCTCCGTGAACACGCCCACCAAGACCTATGGCGAAGGAGCAGGCATGGCTTCGGATCTGCAGTATTGGGAAAAAACAGCCTATCAGATTGTGGAACACTCCACCACAGATAAAATAATCGTTGAAAAAAGCACCCTGCCTGTTCGCACCGCAGAAGCCATGGCAAGAATTCTTGATGCCAATTCCCGGGGCATCAAATTTGATGTGGTATCCAACCCGGAGTTTCTGGCCGAAGGAACCGCCATCAATGATCTGCTCCAACCGGACCGGGTACTAATCGGTTCTCATAAAACTCCGGCTGGCTTAAAAGCCGCCCAGCAGATTGTTGATATTTATGCCCACTGGGTGCCGGAAAACAAAATTATCACCACCAACCTGTGGTCCTCCGAATTGTCCAAACTGGTAGCCAATGCCTTTCTTGCTCAACGGATATCATCCATCAATGCCATATCCGCCCTATGTGAAAAAACATCCGCAGATGTCTCTGAGATCGCTTTCGCAGTGGGAAGTGACACCCGGATCGGATCCCGGTTCCTCAATGCCAGTATCGGTTTTGGCGGTTCCTGTTTCCGCAAAGATATCCTCAACCTCGTTTACATTGCCAAGAGTTACGGACTCGAGGAAGTGGCCGACTACTGGCACAAAGTGGTTGCCATGAACCAGTATCAGAAACATCGGTTCGTACGCAAAATAGTCAAACAATTGTTCAACACTGTAGCAGACAAAAAGATTGCTATCTTTGGATTTGCATTTAAAGCCAATACCGGAGATACCAGGGATTCCCCAGCAATTTTTATCTGCAAGAAATTACTCGAAGAGAGAGCCCACCTTGCCATAACAGATCCCAAGGCGCTGGAGAATGCTAAAATTGATCTGCAGGGTATTGATTCCCATGCGACCTTTAACGCCGATCCCTACAAAGCTGCCCATGGGGCCCATGCTATTGCTATTGTTACCGAATGGCAGGAGTATAAAGACCTGGATTATAAAAAAATTTATCAAACCATGAAAAAACCGGCCTTCATCTTTGACGGCAGGAATATCCTGGACCACCAAAAGCTCCACCGGATAGGATTTAACGTATTTCCCATCGGCAAGGAGCATCTCAGCCATTTTAATGGCAAATAGGATGTAAAACATGTGCGGTATAATGAGTTATTGTGGCCCGCGGCAGGCTGTACCGATACTTATCGAAGGCTTGAAGCGGCTCGAGTATCGTGGTTATGATTCTGCCGGCCTGTCAGTGGTTGATAATGGCAAAAACGTCACCATAAAAGCCAAAGGCAAGGTTTCCAAACTGGAAGAGAAGGGGGCAGGACGAAAAATAAATTCTACCTTTGGTATTGCTCATACCCGTTGGGCAACCCATGGCCAGCCTTCAGAAGCAAACGCCCATCCCCAGGTTGACTGTAACAGCAAAATCAGTGTGGTACACAATGGCATCATCGAAAATTATTTATTGTTAAAAGAAGAGTTGATTAAACAAAACCATACTTTTAAATCAGAAACAGATACAGAGGTAATCGCCCATTTGATCGAGGAGAATTTTACCGATGACCTGGAAGTAGCAGTACTGAAATCGGTGAAACGGCTGAGCGGTACATTCGGCATTGCCGTCATTCATGCTGATATTCCCGAGCAGATCATCATAGTCAAACGGGGCAGCCCCATAATCTTGGGAGTTGGCGAAGATGAATATTTCGCAGCTTCTGATTCCAATGCCATCGCTCCACACACCAACCGTATGATCCATTTAAGTGATGATGAGATCGCTGTGATCGATCACAAAGGATATTATATCAAGAATCTGAACAACCAATTGCTGGAGAAAAAAATAGAGGTATTCGAACAGGAAGCCCAGGTTGCAGACAAGGGAAAATTTGAACATTTTATGCTCAAAGAGATATTTGAACAGCCTGAGAGTATTGAAAATGCCTTCAGAGGCAGACTGATCGAAAATGAAGGGGTTTCCAAGCTGGGGGGATTGGAACCGGTGCTGGACCGCATAAAGAACATAAAAAAATTGATCATCGTATCCTGCGGCACCAGTTACTATGCCGGATTGGTTGGTCGGTATATTTTTGAAAACCTAACCCACCTGAACATTGAAACTGAACTGGCCTCAGAATTTCGTTATCGAAAGTTAAAATTGAATGAAACAGTCGCCGTGCTGGCCCTCTCACAATCGGGAGAAACAGCTGACACACTGGCCGCCATAAAAGAGGCGAAACGGAAAGGAGCTCTGGTGCTGGGAATCGTCAACGTGGTCGGTTCGTCAATCGCCCAGATAACCGATGCCGGTGTATACAACCATGCCGGGCTTGAAATCGGCGTGGCATCCACCAAAATTTATACATCGCAATTGGTGGTCTTAACGCTTATGGCTCTATTGATCGGCCGCTACCACGGCATGTCCTTCATTGAGGGGAATGAAATCATCAATGCCCTGATGAATCTGCCGGATCAAATCCGCACGGTCCTCGATAAGGCCGCAGATATCAAACAGGTGGCGCAAAGTTATGCCCACTATCGTGATTTTTTGTACATCGGCCGTCTATACAACTACCCCACAGCCATGGAAGGGGCCCTGAAACTGAAAGAGATTTCTTATATCCATGCCGAAGGATATCCGGCCGGAGAGATGAAGCATGGCCCCATATCACTGATTGATGAAAATTTTCCAACGGTTGCCATTGCTCCCTTTGACATGGCCATGGATAAAATCATCAACAACATCCAGGAAATCAAGGCCAGGAACGGTAAGATTTTATCCATTACTACCAAAAGGGGCAAGGATGTTATCAAAATTTCCGATGACGCCATCATCGTACCTGAAACCCTGCCGATTTTACAGCCAATATTAAATATTATTCCGCTGCAGCTTTTTGCCTATTACATAGCCCTGGAGAAGGGTTGTGACATTGACAAGCCCCGCAACCTGGCAAAATCAGTCACTGTTGAATAACACCGTTACTTGACAGAAAACAGAGAAAACTATACAATGCGGATGAGAAAGGAGAAAAAATGATTGGATCACTTGGATTATGGGAAATTTTGGGAATCATTGCTGTTGCTGCCCTGGTTTTTGGAGGAAAAAAACTGCCACAATTGGGAAAGGGACTGGGTGAAGCCATTACAAATTTTAAAAGCTCACTGAAAAAAGATTCAACTGAGAAAAAAGAGGAAACCAAAGAACTAAATAATGAGAAGGATAATTGAAGACCTGGTTGAACAGCGAAAGAGACAACAAGATAAATTATTAAATACATTAGACCAACTGGGAGAGCTGCTGGAAAACCGAGCTCTTCGTCAGCCGGAAAAAGAGAGCCTTAAAAATAAATTGCATGAACTTGGGGATGATATCTGCCAGTTAATCACCTTACAGGACAGGGAGTGGGATGCCTACTCGAACAACCACAGCACCACGGTTTTTAAGTCGCTGCAGTGGAAAATTGAAAAACTGGAAGCCGAATACGCCAATGTAAAAATCCTGATCACCAACTTCGTGACCCTGGAAAGTTCTTTACAACACATGATCGATTCCATAAAAGATAGGACCGATGATCAAACCCTTACAAAACTCGAAGAGATAAAAAAACAATTATCCCCATACCAATACTCCGATTTTGAGGCCCGTTTCCGAGGAGAGGCGGCTGCAGTGAAGGAAAAATTGCAGCGTTATCTCCCCTATTTTAATGAGCATGATAATATCCTGGACATTGGCTGCGGCAGAGGAGAATTTGTTGAACTGTTGAGTAAAGCTGGCAAACAAGCGGAAGGGATCGACTCTTCCGACTCCATGTTGACTATTGCCCAGGAACAGGGCTTGACCAATTGTTTCAAAAGTGACGCGCTGGGTTATCTAAAGAATAAAGCGGCTGAATCGCTGGGTGGAATATTTTCCGCACAGGTAATCGAACACTTTACACCTGACTATCTCCGAGAAGTATTACTGGCATGCCGGCGGGTGCTAAAACCTGGTTCACCCATTCTACTGGAAACCATCAATCCCGCCTCCCTCTTTGCCATGGCCCACATTTTTTCGCTCGATATCACTCACCAGAAACCACTTCACCCGGAATACATGCGTTACCTGCTGGAAAATTCCGGCTTTTCCCAGGTGGATGTTATTTTCCTGGATGAGATGACTGAGGAAAAATTGGTAGAATTGGGACCACATCACGAGCTGGCCAAGGAATTTAATACAAACGTGGACAAACTGAATCAATTGCTCTATTCAGCTCCGACATATGCGATCCACGGCAAACGAACATGATCCATGAAACACATCCGCAACTTTTCAATTATCGCCCATATTGACCACGGCAAGACAACCCTCTCCGACCGGCTCCTGGAACTGACCCATGCCCTCTCGGACAGGGATATGCAGGAACAGGTTCTAGACTCAATGGAATTGGAACGGGAGAGGGGCATTACCATCAAATCCCATTTTGTCTGTCTGGACTATACAGACCCCCAGGGCAACAACTATGTGTTGAATTTAATCGACACACCGGGACATATCGATTTTAACTATGAGGTGTCCAGATCCCTGTCAGCCTGCGAGGGAGCCCTGCTGGTGATTGATTCCAGCCAGGGAGTGGAGGCCCAGACCGTGGCCAATACCTACCTGGCCATGGAGAATGAACTGGTACTCATCCCGGTAATGAACAAAATTGACCTAGCCAATACTGAACTGGAAAAATCCCTGGATCAAATGGAAAATATTCTGGGTATGAAGCGGGAGGAGGCATTGATGGTCAGCGCCAAAACGGGCGCTGGTGTGGACCAGATACTTCCGACTATTATCAATCGTATTCCACCCCCTGAAGGCGATCCTCAAAAACCCCTCAGGGCCCTGGTTTTTGATTCCTGGTTCGACTCTTACCGGGGAGTAATCGTCCTGATCCGCATCATGGACGGCCTGTTAAAAAAGGGGGACCGCATAAAATTTCTCTCCAACAACGCGGAGTATGAGATTAATGAACTCGGTGTTCACACCCCAAAAACCAAACCTTTATCCCAGCTCTCCGCCGGAGAGGTGGGTTATGTGATCGGCAGTATTACAAAAATATCCGAGGTTAAAATCGGTGATACCATTACCAAAGTCAAGGAGGAAAGGGTAAAACCCCTGCCCGGATTTAAAGAACCTCAATCCATGGTATTTACCGGATTCTATCCAGCAGAAGGGACCAGTCACGAGGAGCTGCGCGAGGCTATCGAAAAATTGACCTTGAACGACTCCTCTCTCAGCCATGAACCGGAAACCTCGCCGGCGCTGGGTATTGGCTTCAGGTGTGGTTTTCTGGGACTACTGCATAAAGAGATCGTCCAGGAGCGCCTGGAACGGGAGTACCACCTAAATATTGTAACCACTGCACCTTCAGTGCGTTACCGCATAACCACTACAAAAAATGAGATTTTAGAGATCGAATCGCCGTCTCAATTACCCTCACCTCAATATATCAAGACAATCGAAGAGCCCATCATTGAAGCACTTATCATTACTCCGGACAACTACCTGGGCAATATCATCAAATTGCTGCAAAACCGCCGTGGGGTGCATAAGAGCATGGACTACATCAGTGCCCACCGCGTGCATATCACCTACGAACTGCCTCTGGCCGAGGTCCTCTACGATTTTTTCAATAAATTAAAATCAATTTCCCAGGGTTATGCCTCCTTTGATTATGAAATCAAGGGGTATAAGGAATCACCGCTCACCAAGCTCGATATCCTGATCAACGGTGACCCCGTGGATGCCCTCTCCCTGATTGTACACAGGGACAAAGCGTCTCATGTGGGCAATTTATTGACTTCAAAGATGAAAGCCTTGATCCCGCGTCAACTTTTTGAAGTGGTCATCCAGGCAGCCATCAACAAGCGGGTGATTGCCAGAACCGTAGTTAAGGAATTAAAAAAAAATGTGATCGCCAAATGTTACGGTGGAGATATTACCCGCAAAATGAAACTGCTGGAGAAACAAAAAAAAGGGAAGAAGCGGATGAAGAGAATCGGCCGGGTCGATGTTCCCCAAGAGGCCTTTTTAGCCGCGCTCGAACTAGACATTTAAACAGCTATTGATTTTGCAGGAAAAATTTAGTAAAATAGGTCACTGGAGTTGAAAAATGTCAAAAGTATGTGAAATCTGTGGAAAGCGGCCCATTACCGGTCATAATGTCAGTCATTCCCATAAACTTACCAAAAGAAGATGGCTTCCAAACCTGCAAAAAGTTAAGGTCAAAGCAGAAGGTCAAACAACAACAAAAAAGAGGGTCTGTACCTCTTGCATAAGATCGGGAAAGATTGAAAAGGCATTA
>CBFDCH010000149.1:0-6363 GCA_965603235.1 uncultured bacterium
TATTGAGGAGGTCAAGAATTTGTGCCCTCTCCAACACACAGATAGTCCCGAAGACAAAAACCATGGCTGAGAAAAAACTGGCCACTCGCAATGAAAAGGGCAGTTTTTTATATTTACCACCCCAGGCCATATGGCCGATTGGAGCGCCCAAGGCAAGCAATAATTGAAATACAGTCATACCTGCAAAGCCAACAGCTGCGATCCCGGCAGCAATTTTAATGAAATAAGCAGTCATTGTTTCCCTCTTTCTGTGGTGATTTTGTTCATGATATTGACAAATCGGCCCTTGCTGATGGGATGGTGGGCAACGATTTCACCATTGTAGATGATACAAAAAGTGCCAAAGGGACATGGGCTCTCCTGGGCTTCGGTGTGGCTCTTTAAATTGACGATATTATCAATGGTTGTGTCAATGATTGCTATATCTTTCATGATGCACTATTTTTCAGCTGCTAGTTGTTTTCCCCAGGCGGTTGCCCGCTCCAGCTCACCTTCGCGCAGGGGACCCTCAGTGCCATTGACAATAAATCCCTCAGCCGGCAGGGCTGCCTCGCCCCCCTTTTTCACCAGCTTTTCCAGGATCGGCTCAGCGGCGTAGCCAAACCTTTTTTCCAGAAAACGGAGAGTGGCCGGAGCTTTTTCTATTTCCTCCTTTGAGAATCGGGTATCAAAGGCAGCTACTTTCACTCCGTTCAAACTCTTCTGCCGGATTCTACGCACAAATCTCTTTACAGTAGCTGTGGCTGTGAATTTACGGGTAGGGGAGCCCACCACCAGTATTGTCAGATCTGATATTTCACCGGTCTTCACATCTTTCACCGGCAGCACTTCCAAATTTTCGACCGAGCCAAGACCCTCACCAATGGCCCGGGCAATCTTTTCCGTATTACCAAAAACCGAATCATAAATCACCAATTTTTTCATGAAATCATTCCTCCAAAGTAATCTTCATATAGTCCGTCAGCCTTCTATACTATTGTATTATAAGTAATTTAATATTTAAAATACCAGTTTTTTGGGAATTCAGGTATCTATTGCCATGATGAAGTAAATCCGATTATCTTATCAGGATTTGAATAACCTGAATGAAAAAAGATCGTATAAACATATCAGGGAGGACATGATGAAGAATAAACAACAGAGAATTTTGTTTTTAGGACAATTGGTTTTGGTATTGTGTTTTTTAACACCCAGCTTGATCATGGCATCTGAAGCTTCCTTGTTGGACTCATGTGTAGCGGAAAAATCCTTAGATCCGGAAAAAAAACTTATTAAAAAAACAGTGGTGGAGCAATACATAAGGGGACTAAAGGAGCGGGATTTTAGTTTGATTACCACGATTTGCATTCCTGAGGCCAAATTAATGAGTGTGAACAGGGCCAATCAATTGAATGTCACCACCCTTAAAAAGTGGTCCAAAAGGTTCGATCCCAAAAATCCCCCTTTTAAAAAACTTGAGTATAAAATTGCCAGAATAGATCGGGCAGGTACTGCCGCTCAAGTAAAGATCAATTTTTTGGTTGACTCAAAGCAGAAGGTAACCGATTATCTGCATATGTTAAAAATCGACAACAGATGGCGCATCGTTAATATTATCGATTTTTAATCTTTAATCTTTGATGATGGATTCCAGGAATTTACCGGCTCGTTTGCTCTTCATCCGTCCCAGACCGGAGATAATTCCCCTCTTGATCCGTTGATCCTTTTCCTTTTTATAGATTTCAATCAGGTATTTAACTGCCAGGTCATTGTCAAACCTGGCGATGGATTCAAGAACCGATCCTTTTAATTCCCGGCTCTTGGATTTTTTGTAAATATCCCTCAGCTCAGGCAGGGTATGCCCTTTTTTGGCCTGTAAGAAGAATAGCGCTTTTTGGCGGATTTCCTCATCTTCCTCCTCATCCTCAACTATCTGCTGTAACATTTTAGTGGCCATAGGATCATTAGTTTGTCCCAGCACCAGAACCGCCTTCTCTTTGAATTCCGGCTTTTTATTCTCTTTCATCATCTTTTTCAGCAATGGCAATGCCCGCTTCTTATCCTTTTGCAGCAGACTTTCGAGAGCTACCAATTTCAGATCCACTTCAAATTCCAGATCCGCCAATGTATCTTCATACTCAAAGTCTTGCAGGCCTTTCAGGTCTTTTATCCTTTTTAGTGATTTCTCTGTCTTATCCAGATCTTTCATCGCTTTCAATCCTTTCCTGAGCTCTTCTCTCTCTTCTTTTGACAGGTCTTTGCGTTTTTTCAATTCCCTTACTCTTTCAATATTTTCCAGGGATTTTTCCAGGTCACCCAGGTCCAACATGGATCCCAGAGCCTCTAGGGCTTCGTCAATTCCTTTGATCTTGATCCTTCCCTTCTTGTCTTTTAGTATTTTCAGTTTTCTTACTGACTTCAGACTTCTTAAAGCTTCATCGAGACCGTCGATATACTCAATAGAGTCGAGTTCTTTAAGCGCCTCATCAATGCCGGCATCAACGCCGGGAATCCTTTTTAATCCAGTCAATAATTTTTTGACAATTTCCAGGCCTTCCGGGAGGTTATCCTTTACGCCCTCCAGAACATCGCGGGCAACATCAACACCCGTGTTTTTGCCCCACTCGCTGATGTTTGCGATAAATTCCGGTAAATTCTCCAGCCCTTTGATATCCCTGAGACTTTCCAGTGCTTCGATACTCTCCCAATCAATATCTTTTTTGGCATCATCCACAATGTACTTTTCATACTCCTCCTGGTCAAGGTCAACCAGTTCTTCAGCTATTTCCAGGCGTAACAGCTTGGCATCGTCTATCCATTTGCTGCGAGGGTATTTCCGGATAAGTACCTGCAACTTGGCAAAGGCCTTCTTATACTCTCTTATTTGGCTTGATTCTTCATCCAGTTTGCGGGCATTTCTTTTTATACAATAGGCGAGCCAGTAATGGGCTTCGGCTGAATATTTGCTTTCAGGGTGTTGGCGCATAAATGAGTTAAATGATGTTATCGCTTTTTGCCAGTTCTTTTTATATATTAAACTCTTCGCTGTTTTGTAAGCGGTACGGTCTGTATCTGTGGCTGCATCAATGGACAGGGTGCTCAGCACAATGATTATCAAAATCAGTAAAAAGTGCCTGATATATTTCATGGTATCCTCCTAAATTTTCCTTGATAACGGTTTTTGCGAATAAATTTTTGTCTTAAATAGCAGGTCCTGGTTTTTAATGATATCCTTGATGTTCAACAGATCTTGTTGAGCATCGCCGTTGCGGTTGGACATCAGTACCAGAATCAATTCCAGTTCGTTTAACATTTTTTTCAGGGCGGGATCCTTGCTCTGGGCCACCATTTTTTTAAGCAGATAATTCTGCACAACCAGTTTTTTTAAGGTTGCCCGGTCAATGGTTACGGCATCACCACTCTCCTCTATCGATTGCTGGGAAGAAATATTGGAGCATTCCACCAGCATGGGGCGCATGTCCTCCAGGTGTTTGCTTAAAACCGATTGCATGTTGGTTTCTGAGGCGGCTTGAGTGTTATCGGCCATCACGGGAGTAGGGGTTTGAGATGAGGGTGAGAAAAAGGTACTGCCCAGATAGATGCCGAATACCAGAACCAAACCAGCGGCCACAGGCACCAACACCCATTTGCTTCTGAGAGAAGAGAGAAATTGATTCAGCCATTTCAATGGTTTTTGCTCAGGAGTTTCTTCCGTGATTTTATCCTTCAGGTTCCTCCAGAAGGAGTCCCAATACCCTTCTTCCATTTCCGGTTGCAGTCGCTGGTCCATGGTTGTAAGGGTACCGCTCAATTGCTGATAGGTGGAGGCGCAGTCTTTACAATTCTGTAGGTGGGTATTCAGGGAATTTCGTTCATCAGCTGTCAATTCATCATATAAACCAGCTACAAACATTTTTTCATAATTTTTACACCCTTTCATTGGATCGCCTCCTCTTGATTTGGCTTGTAAAAAGCCAGTTTTTCCTGTAACTTACGGATTGCCCGGAACAACAGGCTTTTTATGGTGCCTTCAGAAATGGATAATATCTGAGATATTTCTTTAATCTTGTTGCCTTGATAGTGCTTTAGAATAAAAACAGCCCGTTCCCTGGGTGATAGTTCATCCAGTGCGGCGTTGATATGGCTCTGAATCTGTATTGATTCCGTAAAAACTTCAGGATTGGCGGATGTCTGATCAGCGGGATTGGTTATCAGCTCCATGGCCCGCTCATTACTCTCCTGAGGTTGACCTTCCGGCCTGACAGATTTTTTCCGTTTTTGATCGATAAAGGCATTGAATGTGATTCTGTAAAGCCAGGAGCCGATGCCTGACTCGCCCTTAAAGTTTTTTAGTCCCTTGAAGGCTTTAACAAAAACCTCCTGGGCCAAATCCTCGGCGTCTTCCACCTGCCCCGTTAAATCGTAAGCCAGGTAAAATACCTTTTTTTTATGAGTTTCAACGATTTTTTTGAATGTGGTGATATCCCCTTGGGCTGCCTGCTGAATCACATTAACCTCTTTTCCAATTGTCAATTCCATTTACCCCGTTAGACGGGGATTTTGGGTATTGGTTTACATAGGCATCCATAACTTTAATGATTTCTAATAAAATAAACAAGGTTAATCCGGGCAGGGAGATTATTTCATCTTTTTTAAAATCCGCTTCAGCAATATAGTCACAGCCTCCTTGATATTATCTTCGATATTTAGCGAGGTGAAACGCACGGTTTTACTGACTGGCCCGGCAATGATACGGCCGTTGGCTGCTGTGACTACTTTTATTGATAAGGAGGCGGTGTGCTGTAGGGTAGATGAGCCATAATACTGTAGTGTAGTGGTACCCAGGTGTTTGCTGGAGGTTACCAGGTGAAAACGGGCGATATCGGAAATGTTGCGCTCAGGCATTGAGGGGCCGTCAATTACAGCAAAGGAATTATTGGACAAGATTTCTTGCACATAGGAGGAAATCAAATCCTCTTTTTCCTCATCTCCAAGTATTGTTACCAACACGGAGTTGGCGGCTGGTTTTGGTTTTTGGACAGGTTTTGGCGGTTTTTGTTGACCGGTTGGTTGGCTTTTCGGCTGGGTGGCGGGTCTGGCAGCAGTTGGGGTTGCTGCCTGCGGTTGAGTCTTTTGTTGGGTTAGTTGCTGAATTGGTGTTTGTCCGGAGGTCACCGGTTTCTCCCCCTGGGATTGGGATTGAGGATCGGTAACCTGAGTGGGTGTTTTTGCCGGTTCAGGTTTTCCCTCATCCGGCTTTTGATCTGGTGTTTCCGGTTGTTGCTGATTAGCAATAGTGGTGGTCTCTTTTTGCTGTTTTTTATTCTGGTTGGAAAAATGCCAAACCGCCAGGCCACCGCCAATGATAATGGCAGCGATAACCAGGGTGGTGACAACAATAGTAAAAGTTCTGTTTTCTTTTACCGGCGGTGCTTCAAACTTGGTTTGAATCCCTTCGGTAACCGGGGATTGGCCGGTAGCAGGTAGAGCCTGAAGAGAGGTTAAGGCAGCCATGAGTTCATCTATCTGCTGATAGCGCTGCTCAATATTGTTGTGCATCATTTTCTCAACCACCTGCTGAGCCTCGGCAGGAACATTTGGATTAACCTGGTTGAGGGGAATAAAACTGCCCTTCATGATTTTCATCAACATGCTGACCGGTGTGTCTGCTGTGTACGGGGTTTTACCACTGAGACATTCGTACAGGGTAACTCCCAGGGAGTAGATATCGCTGCGGCCGTCCACTGGTTTTGATTCGCATTGTTCAGGGGAGAGGTATTCGGGGGTACCTATAATGGACCCCTCCTGGGTTAATTTGGTTTCCGCTGAAGAGACATAGGCAATACCAAAGTCGGTCACTTTTGCCGTACCATCCTGATTCATCATAATATTGCTGGGTTTGATGTCGCGGTGGACCAGGCCGATGCGGTGGGCGGCCTTCAAGGCTTCTGCCACCTGCTTGATAATGGGCACCGCCTTGTTAACAGATAGGGGACCCTCCTCATGGATGATCTGGCTAAGGGATTTGCCCTTGATATACTCCATGGCAAAATAGTGGGTGCCCTCTTCCTGACTGATGGCATATACCTGGACAATATTGGGATGGTTCAGCGAAGCGGCGGCTTGTGCCTCCCTCTCAAAGCGCTTGATAAATTCGCTGTTTTCAGCCAGTTGCGGGCTGAGTAGTTTTAAGGCAACCATGCGATTTAATGACTTTTCGTGGGCCTTGTACACAGTTGCCATACCACCCCGTCCCAATCGATCGATTATCTTATAATTGCCAATGGTTTCCCCTTTCATATCCTGCTCTTTAAAGACCATGGTTAACTCCTAAATAATTATATATAACTTATACAATTATATTACAGAAAAATAGCGATAATT
>CBFDCH010000150.1:0-6361 GCA_965603235.1 uncultured bacterium
AAGAGGAATGGCAATCCAGAGAATGGTCAATGGCTGGGTAAGAATTATATCCCCCTTGAAAGAGAATAATAAAACCAGGGTGAACAATAGAGCCACTATTGAAACAGGGGTGAGCAGGTGGAGAAATTTCTCTTTGAACCACTCCTCTCCCTTTGCCTTAATAATGAGTTTTCTGGAAAAGAAACCGGCAATCAATGGCAGGGCCACATAAATACTGATTGAGAGTAACAGGGCCTGCCAGGTAATGGGCAGCCGTCCGACGCCCAGTAAAAATCCGCCCAATGGACCGTATAGGACCAGCATGGCCAAAGAGTTAATGGCCACCATAACCAGCGTCAGGGCATCATTCCCTCTGGCCAGGTATCCCCAGACCAGCACCATGGCTGTGCAGGGGGCAATCCCCAGCAGGATACAGCCGGCCAGAAAGCTCCGCCAAAGAGGAATCTGCAGCATTCTCACGCCTTCGTGAAGCACCACCTTGCCCGCCCCATGAATGGTGCCGATATCCCAGTCAGCGCCGGGCGGTAATTTAACCAGATCAGTGGCTTCAGCGCCTATAAAGGTTTTAAAGAGAATCCCCAGAAAAAATATGGAGATCAGGTACATGGTAAATGGCTTGACCAGCCAATTGGCAATGAGGGTTAGTCCGACCGGTTTCGGTGTACGGGCAGATTTAACAACATTGGAAAAATCAATTTTTACCATGATGGGGTACATCATAAAAAACAGACATATGGCAATGGGTATGGATACCACCGGGGATCCATTGACAGAAATGGCCATGCCATCCAGAAATCTTGCCGCCTGGGGGGCCAGTTTGCCAATCAGGATACCCAATCCGATGCACAGGAGGATCCACACACTTAAATATCTTTCAAACACATTTAACTTTCGTTCGATTTTTACATCATTCATATTTATACACCTGTGTAAATTTATCCAGTATTATAAAGTTAATATATAAATGCCACCGATAATTATCAGCGTGCCACAGATCCGCTTAATTATCAAGGTCCCTTTTGATTTTTCCGTCCAATTTAAATACCTCTGAATAACCTCGGTAAATGTTCCAGCCAAAACAATCACCAGGCAATGGCCAATACCATAAAAAACAAGCAATAAAATCCCAAAAACAAGGTCAGTGGATGATGTAGAAAAGGCAACCGCCAGGATAGGAGCCATGTATGCAAAAGTACAAGGGCCGAGGGCCAATCCAAAAATCAGGCCTAATAGAAAAGCTGCCAAAACGCCCTTTTTCTTTATTCCTACTTTGCTCATGCCGGGAAATCGAATTTTAAGCAAATCCAGTAAATAGAGTCCAACCACAAAAAAAATGCCTGCCACAAGATAATTCCCCCATTTGCCGATATCTCCCAGCATACGGCCCATTAAGGATGTGAGAATTCCTATCAATCCGATAGTGATCAAAATGCCAATTGAAAAAAAAAGTGAAATTAAAAACGCCCGTTTAATCGATATCTTTCCCTGATTACCAATAAAACCCACGATCAAAGGAATAGTGCTCAGATGACAGGGGCTGAGTAATATACTCAATATGCCCCATAAAAACGCAGCGAATAGAGCAATTAACGGAGTGGCCTCAATCAATCTGGTGAGCCAGGTAAAGATACCCTCAATCATTACTTTACACCCTTGGTTTTCAGGACCTTTACCAGCTCTTCCTTTGGGAAATATCCTTCATGACGAAAATATTCCTTCCCCTTCCTGTCAAGAAAAACCTGGGTCGGAATAAGCCGTATTTGGTATTTGGCCGCAAACGGTTTACCCGCGTCTGTCCACACATCATGAAAAACAACTTTCACCTGATCGCCAAATTCCTCTTCAATCTCCTTCATGATGGGCACCATTTTTCTACAGGGAATGCATCTGATGGACCCCAGTTCCACAAAAGTAACCAAGTAATTTTTCCCCTGATTTTTGTGGTCCTGTATGTGTTGTTTGGTTTCAGCTTTTTTCTGGCATGAGATTAGCAGGACACCAAAAAATAAACTAAAAACTAATAGAAATAACAATTTAATTCTCATCATTTCTCCTTGAAAATAATTTGATCAATTTATCCTATTTAGATTGATACTCTTTTCTCTTAATACTCAAAATCCTTGCCTTCAAAATTATAGGATGTTTTCAACATAATCTCATATTTGCTATCAGCCAAGATTAATTCATAAACCTTTTGGCTTCTTGAACAATTCTGTCAATTCGTTCATCAGTGACAGGCGATTTTGATTTATCCATTCCCATATCGGTTACTCTGAGATGAATGAATTTTTCAATCTTTTTTTCTTCGAGTGTTTTTTTGGCACAATCTAGATTACAGCCATCAATGACCAATATCTTATCTGCTCCTTTAGTTGAGGCGATCATACCACTGATATTCCCGCCAATAGCGGCCAGGCAAAACATCTTGCCATGGCCCTTTAATGCGAGGCATCTTGCAGCCCGGTCAGACAGTTCACCTACGTCAGCTGCGCCGGAGCATGGGAAGATGAGAGTAACTCCATTCTCGCAGGCACAACCTTTTTTTTCATCAGTCATAATAACCTCCGTTTTTTATATAATTTTAGGTTAACATCCTTTTTATATCGTCTATTTTTGGAACTTTGCCAGCTATTTTCACCTGGCCGTCCACAACCAAAGCCGGTGTTATCATGACTCCGAAATCCATAATACTGTTAAGGTCGGTGACCTTTTCCAGTTTGTAATCAATGTTCATTTCCTTGGCAGCAGTTTCCGTTAAATGAGCCAGTTTTTTACATTTGGGGCAACCGACTCCCAGAATTTTAATCTCTCTCATAGTAAACCTCCATTTTTTTTCCATACTTATCAAAACAATCCAAACAAAGGGGGATTCTTTCAACCGTACAACAACGTTTTATCAACATATAACGCATCTCCCTTTTTAATATCTCCTTGCTGCAGGCATCACATTTAAATATCCTGGGATTTTTGTTTTCCATGCATTTTCTCCAATCTAAAATAACAATCCATATATCAGGCCTGAGAGTGTGGACATTACAACCACCAGCGCAATATAAATTGCTGTTTTTTTGGTGCCAAGAACGCCCCGTATCACCAGCATGTTGGGCAGACTGAGTGCTGGTCCCGCCAGGAGTAATGCTAGGGCAGGCCCCTTGCCCATACCAGAACCAATCAATCCTTCCAGTATCGGAACCTCTGTCAGGGTGGCAAAATACATAAATGCACCCACAATGGAAGCGAAAAAATTGGCAAAAATTGAATTCCCTCCAACAAGATTTCCTATCCATTGGGGAGGGATCAAGCCTTGATGCCCCGGCCGGCCGAGAAAAATGCCCGCGGCCAGAACCCCAAGTAAAAGGAGAGGGAGTATCTGTTTGGCAAATCCCCAGGAAGAAATCGTCCATTCCTTTAATTCATCCTTTTTGAACCAGCGGGCCAGCATCAGGCTGAGAGTTAGCAAAAAAAGACCACTTATCCACCATTTCATGCTATGAATAAAAGACCAAATACCGGCTGTGCCCTGCTGAGGTTTTCCCCAATTGGCAAAAACCATAAGTGCCACCATGGCAATAAAATAGAGAGAATTTTTCAATAGAGATCTCTCTTCTCCAATTTCCGCAAACTTAAGTTCTCCAGCGGATGAACGGTTTCTTTCCTCTTTAAGAAAAATAAAGTGCATAACCAGGCCAATAACCACACTAAACACAATGGCACCAATCGCCCGGGCGATACCGAGTTCAATTCCCAATACCCTTGCCGTTAAAATGATGGCCAGCACATTTATGGCCGGACCGGAATAGAGGAAAGCAATGGCCGGTCCAAGCCCGGCGCCTCTCTTATAAATTCCGGAAAATATGGGTAAAACCGTACAAGAACAGACAGCCAGAATGGTTCCGGAAACAGATGCCACTCCATAAGCAAGCCCCTTGCTGGCTCCGGGCCCAAAGTACTTCATCACAGCGGCCTGGCTGAGAAAAACTGAAATGGCGCCGGCAATAAAAAAGGCCGGTACCAGGCAGAGCAGCACATGTTCCCGCGCATACCATTGAACCAGGGCCAGTGCCTCAAAGATGGGACCTGCCAGAGGAATTAAATCCAATGGAAAAAAATAACAAACCAGAAATATGCCCAATAAGAGAAAAAATTTATTATATTCTTTCACTTATCCATCCTTTAACATTTCTATACATCCCCATATAACGATATATGAGGGAAAAATTTTTTTATTTTTTGCATAACACGTTTCTGTCTGCCTTCTGTGCATGGAGACGTTCCGCCCGCATCTCCTGGTCTTGTCCGGTCAAATTCTCCATGGAAAGTAATAATTCCTTGACAAAATCATCCTTCATACAAAGACGGTATTCTACCCACAGGCCATCCTTCGTATCCTCAACGATTTCCGCTTCCCTTAACACCCTTAAATGACCCGATACAGTTGATTGCGACACTTTCAAAACCTGGGTAATCTCACAAACACACATAGCCTTTTGCCTCAGCATGTTGACTATCCTGAGCCGATTTTTATCACCCAGTGCTTTGAAGATTTTTTCAAGTTTTTTTACCATATCGCCATACACCGATATAAGGATTTTATAAGAATGCTAAACCAAAGTCAATATTTAGACCTTCTAAAAAAACTTCACTTCATCCAGCCCTGAAAAACTGATCACATAATCGAGACTGATGAACACCCGGTCCCTGTTTGCCTTGATTCCGGTTTTTTTGCTCTCCAGAACGTATAATTCCTTTGATGAAGCTCCTTCGCGAGTGTCATGAACATCAACTTCTGTAAGCACCACACAATTATCCGTTACCTTTTCCAGCAAGCCGATGTACAGAAATGAGGAGCGGGTATCCAGTACCACCCGCTTTTTCAAATATTTTTTTAATGACTCTTTCATTTTATTCCTTTTTTTTTACCTTAATCCCTTTAAAAAAATTTTACAGCAACAAACAAACGATTTCAACTTGCAAGGCAGGGCATTTTTATATAAAATTCATTCATAAATCATAAAAATCCTTTAAATATCAGGATTAAGGAGCCCGGTATGATCATACAGGAGAAAATCAATCAGGCAAGAGAATTGCTTCAGGAATTTAATGTTGACTGCTGGATTACCTTTACCAGGGAGAGCCAGATAAACGGAGACCCTACCCTGGTGTTTCTGGCTCCTGAATATGTCACCTGGCACTCTGCATTCATCATCTCAGGCAGGGGTCAAACCCATGCCATTGTAGGAAAATACGACAAACAAACCATTGAAGAGACCGGAGCCTACACAGAGGTTACCGGGTATGTGGAGGGAATTAAAGAACCCTTACAAGCCTATCTTAAAACACTTAATCCCCAAACCATTGCCATTAATTTTTCTGAAGGAAGTGAAATTTGTGACGGTCTCACCCATGGCATGTATCTAACCCTTATTGACATTCTTAAAGGTATCGAATTTCAGGATCGGCTCATATCCGCGGAACAAATAATATCTGCATTACGGGAGAGGAAATCAACTACTGAAATCGGCCATATCCAGGATGCCATTCATATAACCGAGCAAATTTTCAGTAAGGTGACCCATTTTATCACCCCCGGAAAAAGTGAAAGAGAGATCGCTGCTTTTATGAAACAGGAAGTTGTGAACAGAAAGCTGGACCTGGCCTGGGGGGAGGGTTCATGCCCGGCTGTGTTCACCGGTCCTGATACTGCGGGGGCGCACTATGAGCCCACTGACCGCCTGGTGGAACCGGGTCATATTTTGAATATGGATTTTGGCATAAAAGTCGATCACTATTGTTCTGACCTGCAGCGTACCTTTTATGTCCTGAAAAAAGGCGAAACTGGCGCCCCTGAAGAGGTACAACGGGGGTTTCACACCATAACCACAGCCATTGAAACCGCAAAAAATGCCATAAAACCTGGAATTCAGGGAAAGGAGATTGACAGGATAGCCAGAGATATAATTATCAAGGCCGGTTATGATGAATTTCCCCACGCCCTGGGGCACCAGGTGGGACGTTTTGCCCATGATGGTACCGCTCTCCTGGGTCCCTCCTGGGAAAAATATGCCCAAAAACCGTTCAGAAAACTGGAGCCGGGCATGGTTTTTACCATCGAACCCAGGCTCACTGTTCCCGGCAGGGGAGTGGCAACCATCGAAGAGATGGTAGTTGTAACCGAAAGCGGTGCCAGGTGGCTTTCCAACCCGCAGAGGGAAATAATCCTTATCCCCACACTCGGAGGATAAAAAATTAATGATGACCGGGTCCTTTTTTTTTTTTACAGATATGTTATAAAATAGAAAGAGTAGGGAATTTAAAATTGAAGACCGCAAAGAAAAAAGAACATAAGGCCTTAAGAAATTTA
>CBFDCH010000151.1:0-6342 GCA_965603235.1 uncultured bacterium
GCTGTATGCCGGAACTGAAACCGGTGTTTATTTCAGTACAGATGGCGGTAAATTTTGGCAATCGTTGCAGATCAACCTGCCGGTGACTCCTATCCATGATCTGGTAGTTCATCACAATGACCTGGTAGTGGGCACGCATGGCCGTTCCTTTTGGATTCTGGATGATCTTGGCAAATTGCATCAGCTGTTAAAACAAAAGGTGCTGCCGCCTTTGTTTCTATTTAAACCGGCGGTAACGGTGCGCACTTCCGGCCGCGCATTTAGAGGTAAGGAGGCCACTGCCGGCATATCTCTGCCGCCCGGGGTGATTGTAAATTTCTATTTGCAGGAAAAGGGGGATACGGAGATCAAGCTGCAATTTCTTGATGAGAACAAACATATGATCCGTACCTATAGCAGCAAGACCAAGAAAAAGGGAGAGCAGAAGGTACCTTGTCAAAAGGGCATGAATCAATTTGTTTGGAATCTCTCCTTTTCGCCGGCCCGCCAAGTTCAGGGTGCGGTATTCTGGGGTCCAAGCTCCGTGGTACCCAAAGCAGTTCCGGGCAGTTACTTTGTCCGCCTGCAGGTGGGGGATCAGGTATTGGAGCAGCCCTTTTCCATTACAAAAAAGGTCAACACCACTGCCACACTTGCTGGTATAAAGGAGCAATTTAACCTGTTAATAAAGATTAGAGACAAGGTGTCCCTGGTTCATGATTGTATCAATGAGATACGAAGTATCCGCAAACAATTGAACTGGTACCTGGATCAGACCAAGGGGAAGCCAACAGCAGCAAAAGTAGGCGCTGCAGCCAAACAGATCAAGGACAAACTCTTTGCCATAGAGGATGAACTGATCCAGCACCGGGCCAAGGCCAGGCAGGACCTTTTAAATTTTCCCATCAAGCTCAACAATAAACTCACAGCCCTGGCAGGAGTGATACAGAGAAACGAAGGTTCACCCACCAGCCAGGCCCGGAAGTTGTTTCAGGAACTCTCAATTAGAATAGATGGGCATGTGCAAAAATTAAAGGGCATCATAACCAATGATTTGCCGGTTTTTAATCAATTGATCCATGAACTGAAAATCCCGGCCCTGGTACTGAAACACCTAAAAAAAGATTAATAAATTTTATATTGCAATGTAACTGGTTGTTCGCTAAAATAGGTCTTTAAAAAGGATTTAAAATGACAGCAGAAATTGGAATCTTGGTGTTGAGCGCATTAACCATCGGGTTTCTCCATACCTTGTTGGGCCCGGATCATTACCTACCCTTTATCATGTTATCCAGGGCTCAAAAATGGTCATATGGTAAAACCCTTTTTATTACCATTCTATGCGGTTTTGGTCATGTACTCTCCTCTATACTGATCGGCATTATCGGCATCAGTGCGGGTCTGGCCATTGCCAAGGTGAAAGGTCTGGAAGGGATCAGGGGCGATTTTGCCGCCTGGCTTCTCTTTGCTTTTGGCCTGGCTTACATGGTATGGGGCATTCGCCGCGGCCTTAAAAAAAAGGTACATACCCACTCTCACCTGCATGATGACGGCACCACCCATGCACACGATCATACCCATGAATCTGACCACTCTCACATCCATCAGGGCAAAAAAAGTACCTTCTGGTGGTTATTTATCATTTTTGTGCTGGGTCCCTGCGAACCGTTGATTCCCACCTTCATGTATCCGGCCGCCAAATCCGATTTTCTGGGAGTGGTACTGGTAACCGTGGCCTTTACCGTAGCCACTGTGACCACCATGAGTGTGATTGTTACCCTCGGATATTTTGGTCTGCGTAATGTTCGTTTCACCTTTGTGGAACGGTATGCCCATGCTCTGGGCGGGGCTGTGATTGCCCTCAGTGGAGCGGCCATTATTTTCCTGGGTTTGTAACACGGAGGAATAAACATGAATCCCATTAATGAAGCCATCTTTCGTGAATATGATATACGGGGCATTGTGGCAACAGATCTGCAGGATGATGTGGTAGAGCGTATTGCCCAAGCCTATGCTGCGGTGTATGTGCGCGAGGGAAAGCAAAAAATTGTTGTGGCCATGGACGGCCGGCCCAGTTCGCCCGGAATCAAAGAGATTGTCATTCAAAACCTGGTACGGTACGGTCTTCATGTAACCGATATTGGCCTGGTGCCAACACCGGTGCTCTACTATGCCATATTCAAACTGGATTATGATGGAGGCATTATTATTACCGCCTCCCACAACCCTGCTGAATACAATGGTCTCAAAGCCATGGTGGGTAGAGAAGCTCAATCCGGCAGCGAGATTAAGGAAATTTACACCCTGGCCGTGAACGGGAATTTCCCTAGTGAGGCTCAAGGCAGTAGAGATGAAAAAAATATTATTGACGATTACCTGGAGTATATTGCTGCTGATATACACCTGAATAAAAAACTTAAGGTGGTGATCGACTGTGGCAATGGCACAGGCGGCATCACTGCTATTCCCCTGTATAAAAAACTGGGCGTTGATATTGATATTCTTTACGGAGACGTTGACGGTAATTTTCCCAATCACCATCCGGACCCGACCAAAGTGGAAAACCTGCAGGATTTGCTTGCCAGAGTTGAGGAAATACAAGCGGATGTAGGCATTGGTTTTGATGGTGATGCCGATAGGATAGGAGTTGTAGACCGTGAGGGGAATATACTCTGGGGTGATCAGCTCACCCTGATTTTTGCCCGCGACATCCTGGCTTTAACCCCGGGCGCAAAAATAATTTCCGAGGTAAAGGCATCGCAAACCCTGTACCAGGAGATTGCCGACCTGGGCGGGATTCCCATCATGTGGAAAACAGGCCATTCCCTGATCAAGAAAAAAATTGCTGTTGAAAACGCTAAACTCGCGGGTGAAGTGAGCGGTCACATCTTTTTTAATGACCGTTGGTTCGGTTTTGACGATGCTGTATATGCCGGGGCCCGGCTGTTGGAAATCCTCTCCCGTTCGGATAAATCTCTGGCGGAAATCCATGCCACCCTGCCGGTGGTTTTTAATACACCGGAGATCCGGGTTGACACCCGGGAAGAGGCCAAATTTGCCATTGTTGCCCGCATTGTGGAACATTTTAAAAAGAATCACGAGGTCATTGATATAGATGGTGCCAGGATTAAATTTGTCCATGGCTGGGCCCTGATTCGGGCCTCTAACACTCAGCCCTCCCTGGTTCTCCGCTTTGAAGCTGACACAGAGGAACACCTGCAGCAGATCCAGGACCAGGTAAATCCCATCCTAACCCAAATCCGCTCCGAAATCGAACAGTAAATTATTTCTTATTAGTAAATAGGGACAGGCACCAAAAGTAAACAATTGTTTGCGTTATTGAGTTGAAGTGTTAACGATTGTTTGCATACACATGATCAGGATTCAGTTCTATCCGCTTAAATAGAACACTATATATACATTCCACAAATTTATGGCCATCTCCATTCATTTGGCACACTTCTTGCGATTGAAAGAAAAAGGAGAATTAAATGCCAAGGATAAAAAGAAATTTAATCTCACAGGATGAGGGCTCATACCATATTATCTCCCGCATCAACAGAGAAAATGTTATTTTTGATGATCAGGAAAAGGAATATTTATTCAAACTGTTGAGCACTTTTGCTTCAGGATTCTATGTCAATATCCACGCCTATTGTATTATGGGCACCCACTTTCATATTTTGGCAACAGGATTGGAGCAGGAGGCAAAAGAAGCGAGCACAGATGAATTATACCGTCGATATCGATTAATGTATGGGCAAAAAGCAAAGCCACCCACAGGATCAAGCAAAACTTATGGTTACTTTAAGCCGGATGAGGATAACGGAGCTGAACGTTTACGCAACCGATTGGGCTCAATCTCACGGTTTGTCCAGGAATTAAAACAAACCTTTAGTATTTGGTACAACAAGAGACATCGTTCCAAGGGTTACTTGTGGCATGACCGTTATAAAGGTATCATCTTAGATAAAGGGGAGGCCCAATTGGTGTGTAGTACTTATATTGATTTGAACCCACTAAGAGCTAACCTGGTAAAAAGGCCCGAGGATTACCGCTGGAGCAGTCTTGGTTTAAGAGTCAGGAAGCCAAAATACGCGGATCAATTTCTGGTTACTTGCCAGGAAAATTTATCATGGTATCGTGAATTTGTGTATATTTCTGGTGGTATTGAGAGGGATGGGAAAGAAAAGATAGCTCCTGAATTGGTTGATGATGTGGTGAAGCTGAATGGAAATCTAGGTGTCAGAGACAGCTTAAAATATCGAGTGAAAAACATCTCAGAAGGCATTGCCATTGGCAGTCATGCTTTTATTTCGGAAATCCAAAGAAAACACAATCGAAAATTCATACGTCCTCGAGCATTTTTTAACACCGATTTGTTGTTTTCAACCAGAGTGTTGCGAAAAAATCATTAACCCACCTATCAGGATTATTAAACTTATCATTTCTAGTGTAGTAACAGGTCGAGGTATATCCATTTTATCAAAATTGATGCTAAAATGGCATCTTTAGCTAAAATACTCCTCCCACATTTAACAAAAATCGTTCAAATAAACAGATCCAAACAATTTATTCAGTGGTCAATAGGTGGAAAATTTTATAATAAAAAGTTGGAATAATTGGTGCCTGTCCCCAATTTTGACCTCAATTCTCCAGTTCTATCAATTTTATTCAAATTAAAATTTGGTGCCTGTCCCCTTTTTGTAATTATTTACTTGATATCCGGATCCTGTTTTTTGATTTCAGTGATAATGGCTGAAATGGTGGAAAGCAGGGTGAAAAGGAAAAAATGCCATAAAAAGGTGGGCAGATGACCTTCAAAGGTCATGGGTTCGACCAGGGGCAGGAGCAGGGTAATTGCCGAATAAACCAGGGCGGCGATGGTGCCAAAAACCGCGGCGCTGATGATCCGCCTGGCCAGCGATGCACCGCCGCATAAACGGGTAACCAAACAGCCTCCTACTACCATTGCCAGGATAATCAGCCACCAATTGTCCTTTAAAGTAGGAATTAAAAGGGTGTATTTATAAAACAACCGATCTGCAATGGTCAGGATTGCCGCACCCATCATGATCAGGGGAACCAGGTGCCAGTACCGGGCCGGTTGGTTTTGCCGGTTCAGGGCGATTTTTTGCATACGGCGGCGGATGGTCAGGGGCCAGTTGTAAAAGAGACGAAAGACCCAGTGCTCCAGCAATGCTCCCCGTTCCCCGAATACAGGGATGATGTGTACCGCTTCCGTGGCCCAGTGTCCGGCCATAAAGCGGGCCAGGGTAGGGTAGCGATAAGTCATTTGAATGGGAAAGGCCAGGTAGCCGATATATTTAAAAAATCCCAGGAAAACCGCAATATTATAGTCCTTGAAGTTTCTCTCACGGATTACCAGTGCCAGCACATAAAATCCGCGAACCAGGGATCCCGGTGAAACAGGGGTGATTTGAAAGAGTATCAGAATGGCCCCCACAGCCGCAGCTGCCTGGGCTGTGGTAAGTTCCGGGTGCATGGTAACGTAAATCCAGCTCACCAGCAGGGAAACGATCTGAGTTACAGGCAGCGTACAGACGTGAACTGCCAGACTTTTCAGGTATTTTTGGATAAAGGGTTCCTTGATCTGGTTATGGATGATGGATGCATCCTCAGGCGTGAGCATCTGTTTTTTTTGCCCCTCAGCCACCATATCCTTCAGCCATTGCTCCCGGGAGTCGGCATGAAAATATAGTTTTACCGGTCTGACCAGGATGTGGTGCAGTTTTTGTTTGACATAGGTCCAATCGGAGAAAAAACGGTGCAGACCACCGGGCAGGATGGAAAGGGGCAGGTGGGCCAGGTAACGCCAGCTGGCGTTGGCAAGCCGTAATGCTTTTTTTTCACTGAGCCGGCCATTGCGGTGCCACACGGTAATTTTTTCGGCAACCTTTGCTCGCCAGGCCCGTCGTAAATAAGACCAGCTACTTAACAAACGGCCATAGTGACGGCGCCAGCCCTGGTGACCGAAAATCTTACGGATAAAATTTCCCAGAATGGGAATGATACCCACAATATAAAAGAAGAACTGCAGCGGCCAGTTTTTCTTGAGGCGCATTTCGCAGTTCTTATCGATCAGGTTCCTTATCTTCCAGGCAGAGCGGGCGCTGGCCACAATACCGGACCACAGTTTTTTACTGAACAATAATTTGAAATGATTGTGGCTGATATCGATTTGAGAGGTTCGATAAATCCTCTCACTCTCCTTTAACCGGACCAACATGGCTTCCATGTCGGTAAATTCTTCTCTGTGACTGCTTATAAATTGTTCAAGTCGTTTTATTTTACCACCGTCAAAATGTAACAGGCTGATAAGCCAGAATCCAGCCAAAATTA
>CBFDCH010000152.1:0-6311 GCA_965603235.1 uncultured bacterium
TGGGGTAAAAAAAAATGGCTCACATTTTAGAACGGATCAATCAAGGTGAAATCCTATTGTCAGACGGCGCAATGGGCTCCATGTTGATGGCCAGAGGTTTGGCTCCAGGATCATCACCCGAAGCGTTTAACCTGGATAGAATTGACATACTCAAGGAAATTGCCAGCCTCTATCTGGAAGCCGGGGCTGAGATCCTGCATACCAATACCTTTGGCGGCTCCCCATTAAAACTGGCCTCTTATTCCCTGGCAGAAAAAACCGCAGAGATAAATACCAATGCAGTGAAAGCAGTGAAAGAGGTTGCTGGTGATCGGGCCTTTGTATCAGTCTCATGTGGTCCCAGCGGCCATTTGCTCAAACCATATGGCACTATTACACATGAGGATATGTCCAGTAATTTTAAAAGTCAGCTGCAACCGGCTATTGCTGCTGGCGCAGATATTATTTGTGTGGAAACCATGACTGATTTTAACGAATCAGTACTGGCCATACAGGCAGCCAGAAGTATCTCCTCCTCTATACCTATTATTGCCACCATGACCTTTGAACCAACCCGCAGGGGGTTTTTCACTATTATGGGTGTTAATATTGAAACCGCGGCCACTGAGCTGGAACGGGATGGTGCCGATGTGGTGGGTTCCAATTGCGGCAATGGCATTGAAAAGATGGTTCTTATTGCCAAGGACTTCAAACAAGTGACTCAATTGCCCATCATTATTCAAGCCAATGCCGGCATTCCGGTATTAAAGGAGAGTCAGCCGGTTTATCCCGAAACTCCGCAATTTATGGCTGAAAAGGCCAGAGAATTGGTGGAAATGGGTGTTGCCATTATCGGCGGCTGCTGTGGAACCACGCCTGAACACATCCAGGCCCTTCGGCAAATGATCGATTCCCGCTAACTGCCCCGGTTTTGATCGAGTGTATTGATGATATCAAGGTATTTCTTCTCAATTACCGGCCAGCTGTAATGAGTGTTAAAAAATGTTTTACCATTGATTCCCATATCAGCACATAATTTTTCATCCCTGGCAATCAGCGAGATAACCTCTTTAAATTCTTCATAATTGGTATACCACAAGCCGGCGTTGCTCCTGCGGCATTGTCCCTGCAGAACTTCAGTGTTGCCATCGGCTATGACCGGTTTTCCCAGGGCCCAGGCCTCAAGAGTTACCATAGATAACGATTCGAACTGGGAGGGGATGATTAAAAAATCAGACCCTTTCAAAGCATCAAATTTTTCCTGATCCGTGACAAAGCCAAGGTATTTAATTCGCGGGTGAGCGGGGATTTCTATCAGTGATTTTCCCATTAGCACCAATGAAATATCAAGGTCGGACTCATCCAGCAGCCTGGTAAAAAAAGACAACAATTGGGGTACGCCCTTGTTTTCATCCAGACGGCCGATATACACAAAATAATGACCCTGTATATGATATTTGTCTCTGAAGGAGTCAGGATTGAATCGTTCAGGTATCTCAGAACCAACCCCCACAATGTCACCCAGGACTTCTTCATTGGCAGAGATATTGTTGATGATTTGTTTTTCCTCATGCGAATTATAAATGAAGGCAGCGGGCATTTTGAAAAAATCTTTAAAAATTTTCAGGTAGAGAACATTATCGTGTTCATCTGTAGGAACCAGGATAGATTTCTCTCGAAATTCATTGACGCCGTAAAAAGAGTGGTAGTACCTGTATGAAAAAAAGATGAAATAATCAAATTCCCGATTCCTTTGACGCAATTCCTCCAGAGCGTTGGGAATATAAGGTCCCTCCTCCTTCAGCCACTCCAACTCATCATCCATGGTGTGCTCTTGCTCAAATACAAGCTCCTGGATCTTACCAAAGCGCAGTGGATCCCGTGGATGCTCCACTTTGAAACGGTTCACCCGGATGTCATTGACGGTTTGCTCACCCTCATCGTAGTGATGGGCCCAGGTGATATAATCAAGGGCTGTAGAGGTGAATACATCAATGGTAAAGTGTTTGGCAAGCTTTTCAGCAATCAGCCGGGCATGATATTCGGCTCCCCCGTTGATCTCACGGCCATACCGTTGAACAATGATTGCCAGCTTCTTTGCCATTGATTATTATAACATATAAATGTCTTCTCCGCCTCAATCAGGCATGGTGTCTACCATTTTGTCACCCCTGCAATTCATTTGACATTTATGGTAAATTGAGTTATAAATTTTCTTTATTTCTTAACAAGAAACAGGAGGTTGGTATGAAGATTTATGTGTGCATCAAACAGGTGCCTGACACAGAAGCCGTGTTGAGTATCAAAGATGGCAAATCGATCAATGAAGACAATATTAAGTGGATTATTAGTCCCTATTGTGAATATGCTATTGAAGAGGCATTGAAATTAAAGGAACAACTGGGTGATGCCAGTGTGACCGCAGTTACTGTGGGTCCGGACCGGGCTTCCAGTGCTTTGCGAACAGCTCTGGCCATGGGTGCCGAGCATGCATTGCACATCAAAACCGACAGTGTTTTTGATCATGGTGTGATTGCCAATGCCCTGGCTGGTGCTCTCAAGCAAGAAGACGATTTCGGCATTATCTTTATGGGCAAACAAGCCATTGATGATGATGCCTACCTGACCCATATTTATCTGGCCGAGAAACTTGGTTTGCCTGTGGCAACCAGTGTTATTGCCTTTGCATTTGATAACAACAAGGTTGTTGTGGAAAGAGAGATTGATGAAGGTGCCCGAGAAAAAATCGAAATGGCCGCTCCCTGCATCGTGTGTCCCACCAGGGGCCTCAATGAACCCCGGTATGCCTCCTTGATGGGCATCATGAAAGCCAAAAAAATTCCCATCAGGGAAATTTCTATGGCAGACCTGGGATTGGCAGACACCAAGAATATGGTTGAAACTGAAAAACTTTTCTCTCCTCCGGAAAAACCCGCCGGCCGGGTGATTGAGGGCGAAGTGGAAGATGCGGTTAAAGAACTGGTAAGGCTTCTAAAAGATGAAGCCAAGGTATTATAGGAGGCAATCATGGCTAATGTAGGCGTTTACATTGAATTAAAAGGTGATACATTTAAGAAGTCTAACAGAGAAGCTCTTAGCGAGGCTAAAAAGAGTGGCAATGATGTATTTGCCATGATTTTTACCAACACCATTGATTCCTTCAAAGATGAATTTAGCGGTATCAAAAAAGTGATACAGGTAGCTGGTGATAATCTGACTTACCAACCCGACATATACGCTGAAACCCTGACAAAAATAATCAAGGACAACAATCTGGTCGATTTTATTGGCGTGGCCTCTCCCCAGGGCAAAGACCTGATCCCGCGAGTGGCAGCCAAATTAGAAAATGCCAGTTTAATCAACGATTGCGTTGAGCTTGATTTGGCAGGCGGAAAAGTAACCAAACCCATGTATGCTGGCAAATTGCTCTGCCAGTTCAAGGTGAAGGCGGAGTATAAATTGTACACCATTCGCCCCAATGTTTTCCCGGTTGAAGATGGAGCAGGCGGTGATCCTGAATTTGAAAACGTCTCACCCGTAGCAACCGATGCGAAAACCAAAATCATTGAAGTGATAAAGAGTGAAGCTCAGAAAGTTGATCTGCAGGAAGCTGAGATTATTATCTCCGGCGGCCGCGGTATGAAAGAAAAAGATAACTTTAACCTTCTTGCTGAACTTGCCGGTGTACTTAATGCAGGTTTGGGTGCGTCCCGTGCCGCTGTGGATTCAGAGTTCGCCACTGCCGACATGCAGGTGGGTCAAACCGGTAAAGTGGTTAATCCCAAATTATATATTGCCTGTGGTATCTCTGGCGCTATTCAGCATCTTGCCGGCATGAAAACCTCTAAAGTGATTGTGGCCATAAACAAGGATCCTGAAGCCCCAATTTTCAAAAAAGCTGATTATGGTATTGTGGCTGATCTGTTTAAGGCAGTACCACTGCTTAGCGAAGAATTGAAAAAGGTTTTATAAAAAGCGTTGTTTTAACATTTAATAGATCTACCCGCAGGAGATTATCTATTTTTTTTATTCAAGCTACAAAAAGGAGCACATGTGTTTTCCTGGCCCTTTTGCTGAGCCTTCAATTCTTTATTTTCTGCGAAAAACACAGGAGATCAGAAACCGGGAATCCACAAGTTTCAAATGTCAAATTAATGACAATCAGGCTCAATACCCTTTTCTCCAGAAAAAACTTTCTTTCCATGAGCGTGGGTGTCGATATGGTCGACATCAGGTCTGGTGTTAGCGTGTACAACCGGAACCCGGACAGGCTCTACATTCCAGCTTCCGCAATCAAGATTTTTGTGTCCGGAATCACTCTAATCAAGGTGGGTGCCGCTAGGACCATACAAACTCCCATCCTGTATAACGGCACCATATATAATGGAGCGCTTTCCGGAGACATTTGCCTGAAAGGCATGGGTGATCCATCGCTAACAACCCGCCATCTCAAAATAGCTGCTGGTAAACTTAAGGAGCAGGGGATTCTAACAGTTCAAGGTGATCTCTTCTACGACACCTCATTGTTTGATAATGAACCGACCCGCTTCCCTCCCAATGCCCGCCACCTGTATTCACCCCCCAGCGCCCTTACCATCAACAACAATTGTGTGGATTTGCGTATTGTTGACGGCCCGCCCCCACTCCTAATCCCTGTACCTGAAACCAGTTACGTAAAGTTGAATTATCAAATCAGAATATCTTCCGGTCAAGCAGCCAATATTCCGCGTATGACTTTTACAAAAAAAACCTGGGGAGATTTGTACACCATCAGGGGAAAAGTGAACCAATGGAACAAGCGCTTTAAAACCATGCGCCTATGCGTAACGCGTCCGGGATTATTCGCAGCCACCCTTTTCCAGGAAGCCTGTCAAAGAGAAGGAATCACTTTTCAGGGTAAGATAATCCCTAGGTGCACCCCTTTCCAGGGCAAACCCCTGCTGAAAATTAGCGGGCAGCCCCTTGTTGACGCGATCCGTTTTTTAAATTCTGAAAGCAATAATGTGGTGGCCGGAAACATCAATAAATTACTGGCCGTCCAATCACTGCCATTGCCGGGCACCAGGGCCAAGGGCTTGGCCATGATCATTGATTACTGCATCAATGAGCTTGGATACCGGAAAAACCAATTTATTATCCGTGATGCAAGCGGTTTGGACAGAAAAAACCGGCTCACTCCCCGCCAATTTACCAAAGCACTGAACCATTTTCATTCAAAATTGGGAGCGCAAATGCTAAAGGTATTACCCCGGCAGGGCAATCACCCCCACGCCCGTTATCCACAGCCTCCTGAAGGCATTCGAGCTTATGTTAAGAGCGGAACTTTACCCAATACCGGGGTTAATTCCCTTGTCGGATACATTGAGATTAAACAAACCGGTCAGATGTTTTCATTCGCCATCCTCATAAACCGCCGTGGACCGGGAAAACCCATGTACTCAGGCACCTATACCAAACCTATTTTATTGGAAATTTTTAAAGCCCTTTCCCAAAAATGAAGCCGAGGCGGCTTCCAGGCTCATTTTATTGAGGAGACATCGGCTATGCAAAGAGATTTGATGGTATTAACCCACTAAAAAAACAAAGTTTTGATTGAATGAATTGTAGAAATTAAAATAAGATTTTTTACTCTCATTTTAGTTGGTCAGTTGTTTTATTTTTTCTACCATATTGTCCAATAAATACTGACGGTTTTGTAACGCTCTCTGTTGGATTTCACTCAGATCCTCATCTGACAATTTGTTTAGCGCTTTGGTCGCTTTCTTCAGTTTCAACTGAGCATCCTTTTTTGATTTTTTGTCAATTAGGACATTGATCTCCACAAACATCTCTTCCAGTGATTCCCTTTTTCCTCTAAATGTGTAACCATCCATTTTAAACCTCTTTACATTATTATTATATATTACATATTTATTATAGACCTTTAAATTTAAAAAGCAAATTGTTTTGCAGTAAATGTTTAACGAAACGAGCTCGTACGGGTCAGCTCATGAAACGGAAAATATTGTACGCCAGGGAATTTGGTTCTTCGGGTACCTGATGTGTAGCACCCGAAAAACCCACAATTAATTCAGTTGGCTGGAAATTATGCAATTACAAATCAAATTTTATGTTTTTATTTAACCTCACTCATTGGAATTGCTAGTGCTTTAGCCACACCTTTACCATAAACTTCATCGGCTTTCAAACAATTGTTTATATGACGGATTTTGACTGCTTTTGGAGCATCACCCATTGCCCTGGCTGTATTTTCATATAGTACTTTTCTCTGCTCTGAGCTCATTAGATTAAAAAGTGCACCTGGTTGTGAATAATAATCGTCACCTTCTCTA
>CBFDCH010000153.1:0-6300 GCA_965603235.1 uncultured bacterium
CAGTTCGCGCCCGTTCAGCCATGATACGATTCAGTTCCCGGTAATTAATAAAACCAATATCACTGCGCATAATCTTTTTGCCGCCAAATGTAGATTCACCGATACCCACTTGATTTTCATTGAGAAATGGCAGGGCGGAATTATAATATTTATAGGTGATTTCAGGCTGTAATATCCTGCCTGCTTCCTTGGCTGTTGTTTTATCGTAGGCGCTGGTGGTTCGCTCTGTTTCTTTATAAACAATCCTCATGCTGCCGGGTTTGTGTTTTCTCCGACCCACCACATCAATCCAGGTTCTGGTGGTTCTGGAATCACAAGTATGTGATGTCATTACAGAACCATCCACAGATGCTGCCTTGCCCACAGTGATGGTTGTACAGGCGTCATTCCGTTTGTCGCCATTGTTGGCAGCGAAAAAAATAGTGGTTATTACAATCAGTGTCATTACCATTGTAAAAAATTTCATGTTTCCTCCTCTAATGTTCATCATTTTTTTTAATTTGTCGGTGAAAATCTAATTCTATCAGAATATCAGGCATTTTGCTATTGACAACTCTGAATGGCAAAGGCTGAATAAAAATTTAATGCGGTCATAAGGTCATCCAATCGCACTTGGTCCTGAGGGGTGTGGGCAAATTTCTCCTCCCCTGGCCCGAAACCAATGGTGGGGATGTTGTATATGCCCTTGGTGGCCACCCCATTGGTGGAAAAATCCCAAACTCCGATTTTGGCTGTTTGCTTCATATATTTTTCGATAACGCCAATGGCAGTTTGTATCAGTGCATCTTCTTTGTTCATTAACCACATGGGGTAATAGGCTTGGCCAGGATAGGATAAGCCGGTGTAGCTGCAAACCTCAAATTCCGGAACAATAACCGTTGCCCCCGCCTGCTGAACTGACGGTAAAGAGGTAATTTCCCGAATGGATGTTTTAATGGTTTCCGCTTCGGTTAAGCGTCGGTCGAGATGGATGGTGGCACTGTCGGGCACAGCGCATAAAGAGGGGGCTGAGGATTTGATATCAGTTACTATAATTGTTCCTTTTCCCAGGATAGAGACGCTGGTTAATCGCTGATTTAGGTGCTCAATTTCCTGGATAATGGGATTCATTTTATATATGGCATTGACACCCCGGTCCGGCCGGGATCCATGACAGGAGGATCCCTCTATCCGGATCTTCATCTCCATTCGGCCGCGCTGGCCGATTTTTATTTCCAGGTCGCTTGGTTCAGTAAGGATGACTGTGTCAGGGCGGATATTATTCTCCTGTATGATATATTGCCAACATAACCCTTCATAATCCTCTTCTAATACCGAGGCCACAACCAAAAGGGTGAGGTTCTTCGGGATACCGATTTGCCGGATCACTTTTCCAGTGTATACAGCGGCAGCCAATCCTCCCTTTTGATCCACTGCACCGCGGCCGTAAATGGTACCTCGCGATTCTGTGGGCTTGAAGGGATCGGTTGACCAGGTTTGTCGATTGCCAATACCCACCGTATCACAATGTCCATCAATGGCGATGATCTGGTTCCCGTTTCCCAATCTGCCGATCAGGTTGCCCATAGGATCAATCCATACCTGTTCATAACCGAGTTTCTCCATCTCCCCCTTTATACGTTGAATGATCTTTCCCTCTGTTCCGCTCAATGATGGTATACCAATTAAATCGATTAAAAATTGTTTCAGCTCGCTTTGAAGCGTCGTACAGATTTGAAAAATTTTGTTGTTCATATGGTGGTTGAGTTTTATTTTATCATGTCACTGCGAATGAGTATGTCAAATCCATTAAATTTATATCGTCTAACGCCATTTTTTTCCTTGAAATTTCCTTTGCCCTGACGTATTGTTTGAAAAGCTTGTGTGACCCGTTTTAATACTTCGCTTTTCACCCAGGGATCATTGTGACCTGAGCATAAAAAATCAAATTCACTGATCCGTTGCACCAGTTTTTCATTTGATTTAATATAATCATCCAGGTTTACATCCGGGGCATGGGCATAGAGAGGGCCAGGGAAAAAGTGGTCGCCGGTGAAGAGGATGCGGTGTTTTTTATCCAGCAGACAGATGGAGCCCGGGGAGTGGCCCGGAGTGTAAATCACCTCCAGGGTTCTCTCGCCAAGGTCCACAACCTCACCTTCCTGGAGGAGTTTACTGGGCATTATTGGCGGAATGGCCCACTTGCTGCCATCCCAGCCCGGGGGCAAGGGCTTCCATAAAAAATCTTTGCCGATATATTTTAATAATGAAGCGTTGTCACGGCCGTTTTTCATCACTTTTAAAGATTCGGCATTGTTAAAAGCGGCAATTTGAGGATAGTGGTAAGCGCCAGCCACATGATCGTAGTGTTCATGCGTTAACAGCACTGAAACTGGCAGGGAAGTGAGTTGATCCACCACTGCTTTCAAATTACCGATGCCGGTGCCTGTATCGATTAGAATTCCTCGTTCTTTACCCAATACCAGAAAACAGATCGCCTCCTCAAACTGGTTGGGTTCGTAGATGGTATATGTATCCTCCGCCAGTTTATAAACGTCAAACCAGGATTGAAAGGTACCGATCTTTTCCAGCGTGGCGTAAATGGGGCGGGGGTGCACCTGCCACCATTTTACCGGTTGAATAAGTTCAGATGGTTTCTCCTCCACCTTACCCTTTGAACAGGCTCCTATAAAGACCAGAATCAAAATAATGATGGATAAAATTATATTTTTTTTCATTACTACCTCCCTTGCCATTCATTAATTATAGATAAAAAACAATTTGATTTAAACAGGAGTCAGATAATAATTTTGCGGAACGGATTATCTCCTGGGTGAATCCGGGTTCATGCTTGCTGACGCTCTTTATCCGACAGGTTTTTAGCTAGAGATTTGATCACTTTGACCGTTTGCAGCAGGGCCTCTCCAGAGACCACCGGATCAATGGCTACCAGGCGGAGAACTGTTTTATCCCCGAGCCTGGATATGGAGATGGATCGTTCACCCCGCTGAGAAATTGCTTGAAAGATTAAATTCTGCAGCCGGTTTAATTCCGGGCCATCCAGACCCGAAGGGATCACTCTGAGGCAGAGGAGGCCGCTGTCCGGCTGATGACAAATTTCGATTTCGCGGTCGTTTCTGAGGGCGTCGATCACCTGTCTGATGGCTTTCAACGGAGCCCTGAGCCGTTTTTTTATTTTATCCAAACCCTGATGGCGGATGGTTGTCACCAGGGGGAGAGCTGAAAGAGGGCGTGTGGTGGGAGGGGATTTCAGGCCAGGATTGGGAGAGGGATCATCTTTGCGATTAAAATATTCCCCATAAATGGCCATTCGTTCAAAATCCATTTTCTTTTTCAAAAAGAGAACTGAATTGGGAATTGGTACTCCAAATTGTTTATGGGGGTCCCAGATTACCGAGTCAGCCTGCTCAAGACCCGCAAACAGGTGGCGTCTCTCAGGAAGCAGGCTGAAAGCCAGGCCATAGGCACCATCCACGTGGAGCCAGCAATCAAGTTGATGGGTGATGTCGACCAGAGGGAGAATTGGATCAATGGTTCCGGTTGAGGTTGTACCAGCGGTAGAGACTATACAAAAGATCTCTTTTTGGGTCTTTAATTCCTTGATGCGCTGCAGCACATGATTCATATCCATGCGCCGGTTAACGTCCACATCCACTGTGATCAGGGAGTGGTCTCCAAGCCCCATCATTCTCAGCGTATGCTTGAGTGAAAAATGGGCTTCCACTGAAGCGATCACACAGAGTCGTTCGGGATGTTTAAATCCCATCAATCCTTTTTGAGCCAGGTCGAATCCCTGTTTCTCAGCCATCCGGTGTAACGCCAGGTAAAGGGCTTGCTGATTGGCGTAGGTACCGCAATACATAAATGTGGCATCCGCTGTGGCAGAGAGGTGGAATAGTTTGCACAAGGCCTGGCAACAGAGCTCTTCCAGCATGGCTCCGCCGGGTGAAACCTGCCAGTTGGTCACACCCTGATTGTAATCAAGGGCAATCTGAGCTCCCATTTTGGCCCCTCTTTCAGGAAAAAAGTTATACAATGAGTGGAACTCCGGTTTTTGATAAATCATCAGGTGAGGCAGCAATTGCTGGTTAATCATCCGCCTGAGTTCTGTTAGTGGGATCCCCTCTTTTTGAATACGAACCAGGGATTGCAGGTCCTCGGCCACCTGTTCCGGTGAAGCCCCGGAGCATATTTTTTTCGTCTTTACTGACATCTTTTCTCCTCAATCCTGCCAGTTACCATTATACCGTCGTTGTTTGCTGATGGATACGCCATACCTGACCAGTCCGGCGGCAACAATCAGAGCACAGGCGATACCATCCAAAACCGGTATGCCCAGCTCGGTTTGTAGATATTTATCCAGCCCAGCCATGCCGGCGCAGCCCAGTACGATGGTCTCGGCTTGATCCTCCTCGATTGCCAGCCGGGCAAGATCGAGGTAGGTTTCTTTGCTGCATGGCAAATCGGCCTGGGATTGTGGAGCCCGGATAGAGGCCAGGTAGTTTTGCAGGTTATATTGTTGGATCAGGGCTTGTTTGTTGGGGATGGAATGGCCAGTGGCCGATATGACAGAGAACCGGTGGCCCAGCATGGAGGCTATTTTCATGGATGCCTCGCCAATTCCGACAACCGGCTTCAGAGATACTTCTTTTAAGAGATCAAGGTTGGGATCACAATGGCAGGCAACAACAAAGGCATCCGTTGATTTCTGATGTTCCTCTACCAGCTTTACCATACCCGGGGCAGCGGCCATCTGATCCCGGTAAGTTTCAATAAAGGGTGGTGATCCCGGTGTGGGCAGGCATTCAACCTGATAATTTCCGTCAACAAAATTGCGAGCCATATCTTCAATGGTCCTGGTCATGTTTGTGTCACTGTTGGGATTGATGATTAATATTTTCATGGGTTTACTCCAATCATACTCGTTTAAATATCCAATTTGCGGAACAGGAATTTTCCCCTTCCCTTTTGTGCCAGGCACTGACCCTCATCTATGATCAGTTGGCCCCGGGAAAATACCTTTTTGATTTTACCGGTGATTTGAATGTTTTCATATGCGCTCCAGTCACTTGCCATGTGTAGAGAATTCTGACTCATTTTCCATTGCTGCTTTGGATCAAATAGAACGATATCCGCATCTGATCCTGGCAGGAGAGCCCCTTTTTGTGGGTAGAGACCAAAAAGACGGGCCGGTGCCTCAGCCACCAGTTCAACCAGGCGCGGGAGAGAGATTCTACCCTTGGCAACTCCTTCTGAATAGAGGATGTTGAGCCGTACCTCAACACCAGGGATACCGTTGGGACATTGATCAAAACGCTGGTTGCCCATACATTTTGCCTGCCATGAGTATGCGGCATCGTCTGAACTGACAAGCGATATGACACCGGAGCGTAAGCCCTGCCACAGCTTATCCTGGATTGAGCGGTCTCTTAAAGGGGGGGAGCAGATCCATTTGATACCATCTTCGTGCTTCAGCATTTCTTCAGAGAATGTCAGGTAATGGGTGCAGGTTTCAGCAAATACATCCAGGCCCTGCCGGCGGGCAATATCCACCATGTTTATTCCGTCAGCAGTGGCCATATGAACAATAAAGAGTCTGCCTCCGGTCTCCCGGACTGCCTCGATACAGTTTCGTATGGCCCGGTTTTCTACTTCCACGGGTCTGCTCCTGGCGTGATATATAGGGGCGGTAAATCCACCCTTTATCAGTTGAGGAATATTTTTTTCCAGAAGGTCATTGTCTTCCGCATGCACCAGCAACATACCTCCTGCATTTTTCAAACGCCTCAGGATTTCCCGCAATTGGGATGTTTCCACCATCAGTCCCTCCTGTCGGTAGGTGAGGTAACATTTGATGGTGGGAGCCCCATCCTTAACAACCGCTGCAATGTCGGCAAATGTACGGTTGTTGGGCTCGGTTATTACAGGATGAACACCCCAATCAACCAGGGCCTGTCCCTCGGCTTGCTCCCTCTTGTGGTCCAGAGTTTTTTGCAGAGGTTCATTGGGTAATTGATTGGAAAAGTCTATGATCGAAGTTACGCCTCCATGCGCAGCGGCCAGCGTACCGGAGTAAAAATCGTGGACACTGACCGTATTCATGAATTCATCATTAAAATGGACATGGGTGTCAATAGCTCCGGGAAGCACCAATAACCCGGTCGCGTCAATGGTTGAATCGGCACTAATGTCAGTTCCCCGGCTTATGGTTTTGATCTTTTCTCCCTCAACCAGAATATCCTGGACCCTCATACTCTCGCCATCCACCACTGAGCCGTTCTTAATCAGGGTTCGTTTTAT
>CBFDCH010000154.1:0-6284 GCA_965603235.1 uncultured bacterium
ATTGAAGAAAAAGGGAATTCCGCAGGAGATCGCTCCATTAACCCTAGGATTTACAGGCTATGGAAATGTCTCCAGGGGTGCCCAGGAAATTTGTGATCTCCTCCCTTGCCAAAAAATTTCACCTCAGGAATTGCTTGAAAATTATCACACGATTTCCAGTGACACTCAACATATCTACAAAATTGTATTTTCAGAAGAGGACATGGTAAAACACCAAACTGGCGAATTCGATCTCCAGCAATACTACAATCAACCCGAGTTATACGAATCCACGTTCCAGAATTATTTGCCCCTTCTGGAGATTGTGGTTAATTGCATTTATTGGACCGAAAAATACCCTCGCCTGGTTACAAAAGAATATTTGAAGAAAAACGAGAAGAACTCTCCCAAACTAAAGGTTATTGGAGATATCAGCTGTGATGTAAACGGTTCCATTGAGATTACACATAAAGCCACCATGCCGGATAATCCTTCTTTTACCTACTTTGCTGACAAGGACGCCTTCAGTGATGGCATCCATGAAACTGGCGTTACTATTATGGCGGTTGACAACTTGCCTTGCGAATTTTCTGCCGAATCTTCTATGGAATTTTCCACAGTATTAAAAAAGTTAGTGCCGGGAATCACAGATGCCGATTTTAGCCAGACGGTGCACGACCTGAACCTCCCCAGCCCTATCCAGAGGGCTCTGATCTTACACGGGGGGGAATTCACCTCGGATTACCAATACATAAAAAAGTTTTTAAACCCATAAAGGAGTCAACATGAAAAAGGTACTAATTTTAGGAGCAGGATTGGTCAGCAGACCTGGAGTAACTTATTTATTGCAGGACAAAGAACTTGTTGTCACTGTGGCATCTCGAACTGTTAGCAAAGCCGAAAAATTGGTTTCCGGTTTTGAGAACGGCATTGCCCGCGAGATCAATGTCGAAAACCAGGATGAACTTGAAAAACTAATCCAAGAAAATGATATTATTGTCAGCCTATTACCATGGGTTCATCATATCAAAGTGGCCAACTTATGTTTAAAAAACAACAAACATATGGCCACCACTTCCTATGTAAGCGAGGACATGAAAAAACTCGACCATGAAGCCAGAGAGAAGAACTTACTCTTCTTAAACGAGATTGGTGTGGATCCGGGCCTTGATCATATGTCCGCAATGAAAATCATTGATGAAGTACATAATGAAGAAGGAGAAATTATCCACTTCTATTCCTATTGTGGAGGCTTGCCCGCGCCTGATGATAATGACAATCCATTTGGCTACAAATTTTCCTGGAGTCCAAAAGGAGTTGTCCTGGCCTCGAAGAGCTCGGCTCAATTTTTAGAAAGCGGCGAAGTCGTTAATATTGAGGGCAAAGATTTATTTAGCAGCTATAGAATGGAAGAAGTAGAAGAGTTGGGAACATTCGAGGTCTATCCGAATAGAGATTCACTACCTTATAAAGATCTTTATGGCTTAAAAAATGCCCAGACAGTTTTGAGAGGTACTTACAGGAATCCAGGATGGTGTACAACATTGAAGAAGATTGTCGATCTTGGACTGGTAAACGATACACCCAACGAAAAACTGAAGAATATAACCTATCGAAAAATGATGGCCAATTTGTTGGGAGTCGAAGATAATGAAAATGTCATCAATGAAGTGGCTAAAAAACTGAGCCTGGACAAGGATTCAGAAGTGATAAAAAGGTTGGAATGGCTGGGACTTTTCAGCGAGGAACCGATCCCTGATTACAACAATCTTGTCGATATTCTAAGCCACCGGCTTTTGGAAAAATTGCTCTACAGAGACGGAGAGCGGGATATGATCCTGTTACGCCATAAATTTATTGTTCGAAATAAAGATGGCAGCCAGGACCTGATCACATCAACCCTTATTGATTTTGGTATCCCAAGAGGTGACACATCAATGGCCCGGACTGTTAGTCTGCCCCTGGCAATTGGAGTACAAATGATGGCTCATGATCAGATCCCCTTGACCGGTGTTCAGATTCCTATAACAAAAACCATTTACGAACCTGTTCTCACCAAACTGGAAGAACTGGGAATAAAGATGATGGAGAAGCGAGTCCCCCTGCAATAAACTGATGGGAGACAATCCCTCCTCCGGCCCAATCGGGGAAAATAAAGCAGTAGAATTTTTAAAGGCCGGGGGATATAAAATCATCAAAAGGAATTTTCGTGCCATAGGGATCGAAATTGATATCATTGCTCAGAAAGAAAATATTCTTTGCTTTATTGAGGTAAAAACCAGAAAGTCCAATAATTACGGCCGGCCTGAAGAATTTGTAAATGATAAAAAGAGGAAAAAAATCATTACGGCAGCATCGCTCTTTGCCACCAAAAAGAGGTATGGTGAATGTTATCTCCGCTTCGATATCATCTCAATTCTATACAAGGACAAATCTTATTTCATTGATCACATTGTCAATGCCTTCGAAACATAGGAAATTATAAAAATATGCTCAATTCTTGATTTTCATTTTCGAATTCAATATAATTTCAAGGTAAAAGAATTATTCTGTATAAAAAATGTATTATTAATAAAAAGTCTTAAAGGAGGCAAATCATGAAAAAGAGTGTAATGTTACTACTGGTGCTCTGCTTAAGTATTTTAATGACTTCCTGTGGAAAACCTTCAAAAACTATTGTCACAAAGTATTTCCAAGCCATGCAAGGTAATGACCGGGAGACCATGCAATCAATGTCCGCTGACCCCAAAGATCTGGAATTCAAAGCGTACGAGATCACTGCAACATCTGAGCCTGTTATTGGAAAATCACAATTACCAGAATTCGTGAAGGAGCTGGAAGATATTAAAAAACAGATGCAGGAACAGGCCAACAAGACCATGGAAATAAAAGATGATGTACTCGATCTGGAGGATGAACTGGCAGACACCAGAAGTGCCCGTAAAAAGAGAGCGTTGAGGACAAAACTTGATGACGCCAAAAAGCAGTTAACGGAAGCTGAACAGACATACAAAGATTTTTTCCCAAAACGGAATGCTGCCAAGAAAAACATCCAGCTGGAAAAAAGCTATATAACTCTTTCAACCGGCCAGCAAGACAATATTGAATCCTTCGAGGGAGACACCCAAGGTGTAATAGTTACCGTAAAGGTAACCTTGACTGATGATCAAGTTGTCGATTACGAGTTCACCTTAAGGCGTTACATTTTCAAACGGAATGAAACTGAGTTAACCAACCGATTTATCATCATTAAAATCGACGCAAAGGAATAATTGAGATAACACTCAACCATTGCTTCCAGAAGATAAAGAATTTATACTTATTATAACCACCACCAATGATCAGGAAGAGGCCAGGCACCTGGCCTCTTTGCTGGTGGGGGGGAAAACCGCTGCCTGTGTCTCCATTTCCTCAGCTGTCATATCCGTTTATCGCTGGCAGGGGAAAATTGAGCATGAAGACGAATTTATGTTGTATATAAAAACCACTAAAGAAAATTATTCAAAAGTGGAAAAAATCATTCAGGAGAACCACCATTATGAAGTTCCGGAAATAATTGCCATTCCCCTTGTCAATGGTGAAATGTCATACTTGAGGTGGATCGCAGAGAATACTGCCCGATAGCCCCCCGCGCACATAAACCTTCCCAGGTCAGTGCTTGGTTTTTTGAGCTATTTCAAAATCTCTGTCGGAGAAATCGTTCACAGAGAGATCCTTTACCAACCTAATTCGAATCCTGTAGTCTTTGCCTGCCTGAATATTTGTAGGAATCTTCCAATTATACAATCCAGTATTCTTCACTCCCTGAGCAATCGTTAGATACTTTATACCCTTTTTATAGAGGACGATCACCACTCCATTATCATTCCCCGGCGGCATCCACTTTATTTGAACCAGTGTATCAGTATATAAAACTTCACCACCATTGGGAAAGGTCACTGTTAATGAGGAAATTTGAAAGAGAGGAAATGAAACAGTGAATATCAATAAAGGAATTAGTATAAAATATCTCATATATATAAATAAAAAAAGTTAGGAAAAAATCTCAAAAAAAATTAAGAAAAATGCCGGGACGCGGAGTTGAACCACGGACGCAGGGATTTTCAGTCCCTCGCTCTACCGACTGAGCTATCCCGGCACCAAAAAAAGATTATATTAAAATAAAACATCACTTAAGTCAAGTAAATATTCATTGAATTATTACTTGACTCTTTCTTTTGCATCTTCCAAAATTTTCTGGAAACCTTGTTCCTTTTCCTCATCCGTGAGATCCTGTGCTTTTTCTTCATAATAAACTTTTTTTAACAACTCTTTGGATCTCCTGGCATAATCATCATAGCTGAGGACAGCGGCTTCGGCCAGGTACTTCATGGCATTGTCAATGCTCTTTTCATAGGTAAATCTACCAATATAATAGGCCCGTTTCGAATTTTTCCCCAACGCATAAGCTTTTAACATTTTTATCGTGGCCTTATCAGTGAATCCAGCATCATTGTACCAAAGAGCTACCTGCTCCAAGTGGGCTGGTTTTACATTTGGACTGGCACAAATAACTTCGAGGGAAGCAAAGGCTTTCTCTGTTTTATTAAATTCACTATACAGCCGTTTGGCAAAATGAAAAACAAATTGGGCTGAATCCGAGGATGGATCGGTGTTAAACATCTCAAGGGATCTCTGTAGAGCTTTCTCCGTCCCCTCAAGAGTTTTTGATTCTAAATCAAGAGCGGCAATTTTCAAACGGCTGGCTGGGCCGATATATTCATATTTAAGCTCCTGTGGCGTCACATCCTTTAACTTTTTTGCTTGAGTGATTACTTCATCAGCAATGGCCATGGCCTTTTCAATATCTTTTTTATCATACAATGCTATTGAGGCCATTGCCAGGCGGATTTTTAACTTTTCGCCCGCTTTAATTTTTTTAAACTTTAGCGCCCTTTCTCCATATTCTTTGGCTTTGTCATACTTCTTTAACTGAAGGCAAGTATCAACCACAGTGATAAAGAGTATGGCAGTTAGATTTTTTTTCCTTTTACCATATTTGGTAAAGTATTCTTCCAATTTCTCAAATTTCTTACTGAGGTTTTTTTCAGTCAAAGCTGACAAATACAATTGTTCTTTTTCTTTCTTGCTAGCAAACATATAATATGAATTTACACAGAAAGCCAGAATGGTAAACAGAATGATTGCTTTTTTCATGGTATATCCTCCAGAACTATTTTCATACTTTTTTTGAGTATATCAATTACAATTTCCTTTGTCAAATGTAGGCACCAAAAGTAACAATCGCATAAATTGGCTGAAATCTCCTTTTAAAATCTAACTTTTTTTTATATAATGAAGGGTAGCTTATTCAAAAAAAATGTCTTTTTCAAATTAGGAGTAAAGATGAAAAAATTATTTATTATCACTCTATTATTTTTCCCCTTGTTAATATCTGCGGAGCAAAAGAAATTATCGTTTGAGCAAGTTTACCAGAACAAGGGAGAAAAACTGCACAAAACTCTACCAAGGGTTTTGAGCTGGTTCAATGATTCCAATTATTATCAATTAAAAAACAAGACCCTGTTTAAGGTGAATGCCAAGAGTGGCAAATCCTATAAGATTATGAAACAAGAGGATTTCGCTAAAATGAGGAAACAGGGATTTAACCTCGGAGATATAAGAAACGCCAGTGCAGATCTATCCAAATACATCACTGTAAAAAAAGGCGACATATATCTTCTGCTGAGAGACAAAGAAGAGGTCATTCAGGTTTCAAAAACAAAAGGGATGGAGCAAAATCCCATCCTCTCACCAGATGGCAACTCAATCGCTTACACCTATCAGGGTAATCTGTTTGTATTTAATATCCACAATAAAAGTACCACACAACTCACTCAGGATGGCAATGAGAACATTCTGAACGGATACGCATCCTGGGTGTATTATGAAGAAATTTTGGGCAGGCGTGGCCGCTACCGGGCTTTCTGGTGGAGTCCGGATAGCACTAAAATTGTTTTCATGCGTTTTGATCAGGCTAAAGTTCCAATCTTTCCAATATTCCGATCTACCAATGTATATGGTGATCTGGAAAAGCAGAGATATCCTAAACCTGGTTATGCCAACCCCCAGGTCAGGCTTGGCATTGCTCATCTTTCCAATCAGCAGGTGGAGTGGATTAATTTTAAGGATGAGAATGACCATTACCTCACTTTTCCTCGTTGGAATCAAAAAGGGGACAAAGTGTTTTTTCAATGGATGAACCGCAGTCAAAACCATCTAAAAGTATACTATTTCCAGGTATCCTCAAAGAAACTATATCTGGC
>CBFDCH010000155.1:0-6280 GCA_965603235.1 uncultured bacterium
AGATAAATATAATAGGTCAAACTCCAGGTTCAAAAGCAAACGTGCAGCTGGCACGGTTTATTCAAAAAAAAAGGGATGATGCTTTGTTAAAGGCCAGGCTGGATATGCTCCATCTAGGTGGGGGCAACATTTCCCTTTTTGGCAGGGATCGTCCTGTCAGGAGTGCGCTTTTGCTGGTTGCTTTTAGAGCTGATGTAAAAAAGGGAGCGAGATTTGTCAACCATGTGACCCCTGGGGAGGCGCTGGCTCATATGGTTTCTTTACAAATTTATGGTGACCGGGGACTCCCTTTTTGGTTGATGATGGTGAGGTTTTACTATTTTGATACGACTGCAGTGAGTGATTCGATAATTGGAGATACAGGCAGGGATTATCCCCTGATTGATTTGAATGCAGATATTCTGTTGCGCGATATATGCCCTTATGTAAGGCAATGGGGAGAACGTAAATTTTTGCCCGATCAATTCGGCGGGAAAATTTTCAGTACATTTCCCAAGCAAGCGAAAGACAGCCGGGAAAAAGCACCGGGGAGGTAAAGGCTTATATGCGGGTAGTGGTTCAACGAGTGAAACAGGCCAGTGTAGAGGTAGAAGGAAAAATAGTGGGTCAAATCGGGTATGGCCTGCTGGTTTATGCAGGCCTCGAGCGAGGTGACGGAGATCGAGAGATTGCATTTATGGCGGATAAAATTTTAAATTTGCGGATTTTCTCTGACCAGGACGGGAAAATGAATCTCTGTATTAAAGAAACCGGACCTGGAGAGATCCTGTCAATTTCTCAATTTACCCTGGCTTCCCACATTAAAAAGGGCAGACGGCCTGATTTTAACAATGCCATGGCTCCGGACCAGGCCAACCAGCTCTATCTGAAATTTAACGAAAAGCTGGCAGAAGAGGTTAAAGTCGCCAGCGGGATTTTTGGTGCGATGATGGAGGTATCTTCTATCAATCTTGGCCCGGTCACCTTCATTATTGAAAAACAATTTGATTGAGTTGATTTGTTAAGGTCATTGGGATACAATTATTTTCTATATTGAAGTTCTTCTCCCGTCAAAGAGGAAAATCCAATGCACGAGAATTTGCTAGATTTTAGAATCTCACACCTTGGTGAAGCCTGCATTAAATCACCGATTGCTTTGTCAACAACAGAGAATGATATGATCGTTAACTATGTTTCCAACGACCAACGCCTCATGTACCGGATTAATGTGGATATTGATACTTTCAAGCAAATTCAGATTGATGATAAACACCTCATGGAGATTGCCGGACCCAGGGAAAAGATATATTTTGATCCTACCAAAATCAGGGCCGCGGTAGTAACCTGCGGAGGTTTGTGTCCGGGTTTGAATAATGTGATACGTTCCATTGTCATGTGCCTCTGGTACCGCTATGGAGTTCAGAGAATCACCGGTATTAAATATGGATATAGAGGATTCCTGTCGGAATTTTCTTATTCGTGCCTGGACCTTGATCCTACACTTGTTGAGGAAATCCATCGGGATGGCGGTACCATTCTGGGATCATCCAGAGGATATGGTGACCGCACAAAAGATATTGTGGATGCTCTGGAACGGATGAATGTCAATATGCTATTTGTTATCGGTGGTGACGGGGCCCAAAAAGGAGCCTTGTTAATCGCCGATGAGGTGACGAGAAGAAAACAAAAGATTGCCATTGTGGGAATTCCCAAAACCATAGATAACGATTTAAGCTTTGTTCAGAGATCCTTTGGCTTTGAAACTGCTGTCTCATATGCCGCCCAGGCGGTCGCCAGTGCTCATATTGAAGCTCATGATACGGTCAACGGTATTTGTATCGTAAAGGTTATGGGCAGGGAATCAGGATTTATTGCCGCCCATACGGCATTGGCTACCACGGAAGTTAATGTTGTTTTAATTCCTGAAATTCCCTTTGAGCTTCATGGTAAGAATGGTTTAATGACCTATCTGGAGCGGAGGTTGAGAAATAGGAACCATGCGGTTATCCTTGTTGCTGAGGGAGCCGGGCAGGATATTGTTGGCGAAACCGGAGAAGTGGATGCCTCAGGTAACAAAAGGCTCTCTGATGTCGGAGAATTCTTGAAAGAGAAAATAGATAATTTTTTTTCCCAAAAAAGGATTGAGATTGACTTAAAGTATATTGATCCAAGTTATACAATTCGCAGTGCTCCGGCAAATCCAAATGATTCCCTCTATTGTACCAGGCTGGGAACTCATGGGGTTCATGCTGCCATGGCAGGCAAAAGTGGAGTGCTGGTCAGTCTGGTGCATGACCAGTTTGTCCATGTACCGATGAGTTTAGCCGTATCACGGCCCAACAGGATTGATCCTGAAGGGGGATTATGGCGAGATGTGGTAGAAGCAACCGGACAACCGTTGCTGATGAAGAATATTTGAAACAGGAGATTATTAACTTGGATATTTCTATCTATAGTGAAATAATATGGCGTAGGGGAAAGTAATGCTGGAAATAGTAAAGATATTGGGAATTGTCCTTGCTCTCATTATATTTTTACGACTGAAGTTGAACCTCACATTTTCGGTTTTTCTCTCAGCTGTCCTGGCTATCCTTTTTTTTCGAATCAATCTGCAGGTGGCCCTAAAAGCCTCTGGCAGAATCATTATTGAGGCGAAAACAGTCCAGCTTTTAATGATCATCCTGATGGTCCTTTTTTTAGGCAATGTTTTAAAACAAAAAGGGATGCTGGATAAATTGATACACGCTCTCAGTTGTATGTTGGGCGACCGGCGGCTTGTGGCAATGATCGGACCTTCAATCATTGGGTTTTTGCCCAGTCCGGGAGGCGCTCTCTTATCAGCGCCTCTGGTTGAAGTGTCGATCCGGGGCATGAATATCAAACCTGAATTCGCCACATTCTTGAATTTTTGGTTTCGCCATTTTTGGGAGTTTATCTGGCCTGTATATGCCGGTTTGTTGATTTTTCAAAGTATAAGTGAAATCCCTCTCAAGCAGATCATTCTTTATCAATCTCCTTTCACTGTCCTAAATATTCTAACCGGCTTGCTGGTGGTTTATTTTTATTTTAAAAAATACCGAATTTTAAAAACAAAACCTCTGAAAAAGGAGCCGTTTTTACCGGTTTTATTCAGTTTTTTTCAGGGAATATGGCCGATATTGTTGATCGTTCTGTTTTTCTTTATCTTTTCGCTTACTTTGGATGTCGCCTTGTTGCTGGTGGCTATTGTGGTGACTCTGGTTAAACGGTTGTCTCTGGCCGAGATAAAAGAGTTCCTTTTCTCTAAATTCGTCATTAAAACCATGGGCCTGATTGTGGTTGTCATGGTATTCCAAAAAATTATTTCCATTTCAAATATATCCACCACATTGAAATCAATCGATGTTTCGGGTGGTGTGGTAATTTTCCTCTGTTTTTTTATCTCATTTGTTATGGGTTTTTTAACCGGAGTAAATACGGCCTATATTATTATTGCTTATCCCATACTCTTTCCCCTGATACAGGGACTGCCGAACTTTGTTTATCTCTCTTTATATATTTATGTTGTGGGCTTTGCCGGTATTCTCTATTCTCCGTTGCATCTCTGTCTGGTACTAACCAATGAATACTTCAAGTCTCCCCTGTATAAAGTTTATAAATACTTGACCTTTCCGGTTTTTACCCTGGTGGCTGTTGCGACCCTGCTGGTGATTTTTCTGTAAATGAAACCATTTATGTAAAGAACTCAAAAGTTTTAATTTTATATTTTCTGGAGGGAGTGTCGATGGTTAGATTTTTGCTATGGTGATATCTTTTTGACCATTGTATTTCCCTTTTAGGTCTTTATAGGAATAGAGAGGTAGCTGGTCGCTCTCAAAAAAGAGAATTTGGGCAATCCCTTCTTTGGGATAAAGTACGGCGGTAGTATTCGAGACATTGGCAATGGCCATGGTAATGAATCCGCTCCATTCTGGTTCGATGGGAGTAACATTAACTAGAATGCCGCACCTGGCATAGGTGGATTTTCCGAAAACAAGGCCCAGAACCTTTTTGGGCATGGAAAGATATTCTATGGTTTTTGCCAGGATTGAGGTTCCCGGGGAGAGCAATATCTTATTTTCTGACACAGTATTGAATTGATCTTCGTTCATCTGGTGAGGGTCGAGCAGGGGGGTATCGTTCCTGGTGATTTTGTAGGTTGTATCAAGTCGCAGGTCATAACCATATGGGCCGAGTCCATATGAGATAACACCTTCTCGTTCCGAATGGGGAATGAATGGTTTGATTAATCGGTTTTGTTCTGCTTGGGTTTTTATCCAGGAAGAAGATTTTAACATTAAAATAGAGAATGGTTGGATATTTTAAGGTGGATCTGGGAGGAAAGTTTCCGCAGATAACGAATATCAGTGATCAGGTCTTTAGAAAATTTTGTAAGGTATTTTACAAAATTGTTCTCCTCATTCTGGCGTAGTTTATTTTCGAATTCTTGTGTAAATTCATGCAATTCAATCATTAAATTTTGAATGACCAGTAATCCATCCAGCACCAAAGTTAGTTTGATTTTTGATGTTTGATTGTAATTTTCTTCAGGAAAGAGTTTGATTCGATTCATGGCTTCAGCAATGGTCTCTTTGATCAGATAATTTATCTCGTTTAAATAGGGTTTTTTATAATTATCAAAGGCTTTTAATTTTTGTTTGGCCCGATTCTGAATTTTTTTGTTCTGTTCCCCCAGTGAGAGAAAAGTATTTTCAAGGCCAAGATATTTTTGTTCAAATCTCTCCAGATTAATAAAACATCTGCCAATGTAAATTTTATCATCGTACGAGTTAAGGAGTTCATCATCATAATGGGTATAAAAACGAATTTCAAAATCAAAATTGGCCTTATGTTTTAACCTGCTGATTATAATGCTCTGAGGTTTGGTCAGGTAATAGGAATTTTCTTCAACGATTGCGCTGTACACAAAAAGGGAATTCACAATAAAATCTTTGAGCGAATCAAGATAGGTTTCATTTTCAGCGATAAAGTCGTTCAATTCTTCATGTGTGTTTCCCATTACCTGGGAATAATAGGGAGAGATCAAATATTTTTCCTTGTTGTTGACAAACTCAAAATAAAAATTATTGAGAACCTTTTTAAACAAATTTGAGAAGTTTATCTCAGGAGAAATAAATAAATTTCTGCCATTGAATTGTTTTAAAACCTCGAGGCTTTTCACCTTGTTAATCCGTCAATAATAATTATATGAGATTATCTGATAAATGTAAATATTCAAAATTGAAAATTCTATCAAGGTCTGTCTTTGCGCTGAAATAATAAAGCACTTAAAATCCTTTACTTTATATCCATTTTTTGTTAATTGATAGCATATGAAATCGCAAATCAATCAAAAACAAAATCGCCTCAGGAATAAGCCTGGAGCCTTCCTCTCTTTGTGCTGGAAAATGATTTTTCAGATGCTGACCATTGGACTGTGCACCTCCATCCTTTTTTCTGCCATTGTGAAACGGGATTTTGATGTCTCTATTGACTGGGCAGAAAGCGCAAAAAAGCAGCTGCAAATATTTAAGCGGATATGTAAACTCGTGGGGGACGCTGGCAAAGATGTTTCACCCGGCAGCATGCCCGATAAATTGAAAACAGAACTTATTTCTCTCCTGCAACAAGCGGCTGTTTTTAGCACAGGAAAATCTCAATTAAATTATTTACATCGATTGGTTAAAAATTTTAAAAACAACAGATTTACTTCACCTTTCTATGTACATTCCCTGCATGAGGAGGATCGGCTGGATATAATATTTGTGTCAAGTTCAGACAACAAAAAACTGGTTGTATATGTGTTGGTGACCAAACCAGATGCTACTAGATTCGCGGGTGACAGTTTGAGGATCGGGTTAGAGTTAGCCGAAAATTACCCTGCAAAAACGAAACAGAGCGGTCTGTTTTTTCCAGAAAATTCATTGATAAGGGTATGCAATGTTTATTGTGCCAGCCAGGTAGATCGAATGGTTCTTAATATTCCCCTGATCTCTGATCGTTCCCGAAAGAATCAATTTGAATTGATTCTGCTGGAGGATGTGATCCGCGGATATTATGATGCTCACGTCCGGCCGCTGGGAGAGAGCATCCTGGATGCAGGGTGGAGAGCGAAAATAAATTTTCAGGCCTATTATACAGCTCTTCTGTTGCATCGGATCTCCCATTTTTATGGACCCGTTGAAGTTACAATTCAGAAAACACAATTACCTGTAAACGAGAGGCTGAAAGATTTACTTTATGTATTTGAGGAAATTCGGGCTGATACTGCTTTTCTTGCCAA
>CBFDCH010000156.1:0-6275 GCA_965603235.1 uncultured bacterium
CTTTGCTGAAATCTTGGAGGATTCTTTTGGGGAAAATTTTTACCAATGAAATTATGATGAATATACCCAATAATAGCAAGGTCCCATTATTGATTGTGGTTAATAACTGAGATTTCGAGGCAAGAATAAACAGTCCCCAAAGGAGGATATTTGCCAGGGTAAGGCAAATAGCTATAAAGGTTGCCCGTTTTTCTTTTTCTAAAATGGAGGTGCCAGCCAGCAGTAGGAAGAAAAGAGTGGTTGAACAAAATGCAATAATATTGGCAATCGGGATCATAAGTTATCTGACTCCATGCAAGGGTTTATTATATCATTTTTTTTGGACTTTACCACCCTTTTTTGTCTTGTTTTTCTTCCTTTTTTGATAATAGTCGGGATAAAGCGATTTGACACATTCAGGACAAAGGCTATGGCTAAATTCGACCTCTGAGTACTTTTGGATATACTCTTCGATTTGGTTCCAATACCCTTTGTCGTCTCTGATTTTTTTACATCCAGAGCAGATGGGGAACAGGCCGGAGAGGGTTTTAACTTTGGTTAAGGCTGCCTGAAGCTCCTCTATTATCTTTTCCCGTTCTTCTTCCAGTTGCCTAAGTTTGGTCACATCAATACCAGAAGCAATAATAAACTGGCTCTCTTTGTTCTCTCGCATCAGAGAGGTGAATGACCAGACGATTGTCCTACGCTGACCTTCCCGGGTGATTATTCCGGCTTGGTATTCCTGGGGAGTGTTTATCCGCAGGGCTTGCTTCATCACCTTCTGGATGTGACTGCTCTCTTCTTTGGTTAGAAGTGTTTCCCAGAAGGTTTTGCCCACAAGATCCAGGATTGAAAATCCGGTCAATTTTTCAAAAGTGTTATTGATGCGCAGAAATCGTCCCTGGGAATCAAAAACTAACATCAGGGCTCCGGTGGTCTCCAGTATAGCGGAAATAAAATCCCGTTCTTTTACCAGCAATTCGTCAATGTTGGCCGGATTGGGGGTTGTGGTTCCCTTTTTTACCATGGGCTTTTTTGAGTTTTTTACTGAGATATTATTATATATTATTTCTCTGTAAAATTAAATCAGGTTCTGGTTTTGGAAAACGATTTGGAGTTGTTGTGATTTATCTTCTTTTGTGTTATGTATGATTTTATGATATTTGCATATAGCCCGGCAAAATTTCCGTGGAGGAGAGAATGTCCAACGATCTAGATGCGAGTGTGAATCAGCGATTTTCTTCCAGGCTCGGTCTTTTACTCAGCGCTTTAGGTATTGCAATAGGAACTGGCAATATCTGGCGTTTCCCGCGAATTGCTGCCAAAACAGGAGGGGAATCGGGCGCCGGGGCCTTTTTGATTGCCTGGGTTTTTTTCCTCTTTTTATGGAGTATCCCTCTCATTATTGCCGAATATACATTGGGTCGAAAATATCGCTCCGGAGTTGTGGGTACATTTACTAAAGCCATGGGTAAAAAGTTTACCTGGATGGGCAGTTTTGTCGCCTTTGTATCCACAGCTATAACATTTTTCTATACTGTTGTTGTTGGTTGGTGCATCTTTTATTTCTTCCATATGTTAATCCATCGTTTGCCTAAAGACTTCACAGACTCTCAATTGTTGGCATGGTCGAAAAATATCTGGAACACCTATCAGGATAGTCTTTGGCCCGTTTTTTTCCATGCCCTGGCTGTAGGCTTGGGAGCTCTGGTGGTATGGAGAGGAGTTAGAGCCATTGAAAGGGTGAATAAAATTCTGATTCCCACTCTCCTGGGAATTGTCATTTTATGTGTGGCAAGAGCATTAACATTACCCGGAGCCTGGGATGGTGTGTCCTATCTCTTTACTCCTCAGTGGGGGCAATTGTTGCAACCTAAAATTTGGCTGGAAGCTTTAACCCAGAACGCCTGGGACACCGGAGCAGGCTGGGGTCTCTTTTTAACCTATGCTGCTTATATGAAGCGGGAACACAGATCTGTAAAAAATGCTTTTATTACGGGTATTGGGAACAATACAGTATCTCTGCTGGCTGCCTTAATGGTGTTTGGTACGGCATTTGCCGTGTTGCAGGGAAGTATGGGAAAGTCGATCAATGAGATTCTGGCCATCATGAAAGAGAGTGGGCCCGCTTCAACCGGTTTGACTTTTATCTGGATGCCGCAGCTCTTTGCTAAAATGTTTCTGGGATCTCCCTTGGCCATACTGTTCTTTTTGGGTTTGACCTTTGCCGGGTTTTCCTCGCTGATTGCCCAGCTTGAACTACCAACCCGGGTGATGGTTGATACTGGTATGAAACGATCCAAATCGATTGGCCTGGTAGTAGCTATTGTTTATCTCCTTGGAATCCCCTCTGCTCAGAGTTTAAATTTTTTAAGCAACCAGGATTTTGTCTGGGGGGTGGCACTTATGATATCCGGAGCTTTTGTGGCGATGGCTGTGATCAAATATGGGGCGTCAAAATTAAGGGCAGAAGAACTGGTTGGCGATCATCAGGATTGGGCAGTGAATCGGTGGTGGGAATTAACTCTTAAGTTTTTTGTTCCGCTGGCAGCAGTAATTTTACTGATATGGTGGTTTTATCTTTCAATAACCGAATATGCTCCCACTCAGTGGTTTAATCCGTTTAATTCTTTTAGTATAATGACGTGTGTGGTACAGTGGGTATTGATATTGAGTCTCTTTATAATATTTAATAAACGAATTGCCAGACGGATTTTGGTAAAGGGAGCGAAGGATTTATCCGGGGCTGGTGATATCTCAGGGTAGTCCTGGAGAGAAAAATGGTTGGTGTGGGCGAGGCGTTAAAAATTATCCGGGATGAAAAAGGGATCACTTTAAAAGAGATTTCACATAGGACAAATATCAATATCCATTCCCTGCAAGCCCTTGAAAATGAAGATTACAGCCAAATTCCGGGAAAATTTCACTATTTGAATTATTTAAAGGCATATTTATGTGCATTGAATATTGAAGAGAATGGTTTCCTGGAAATGTATAGTGAACATCTCGATAACATTCCTTTTAAAAAGGAAAATGGTGGAGAAGCATATTTTACCAAGTTAAAATATTATCGCTTTAAAAAGAGAAAAGCTTTACCTTATGTCCTGGCGGCATTGGTTCTGGTACTGGTTCTTCTTTATATATTATTTTTTAATCCGTTTAATATTTCCTGGGGTGAAATTTTTGATAACCATCAGATTAAAAAATCCGCTGCAGGAGTCCATCCGCCATCGCAGAAGACCAATCATTTGCCTGAGGAAATATTACAATGAGTGACCTGGTTTCAAGAAATCCATTGGTAGAAAAAATTATTACCGGTCAGGCTAGCGAAGAAGTGATCGAGATGCTGCTTGAGGGTAGCCTGGCCTTTACCAATGAAGAATTACTGGAGACCTACGCCTTTTTGGTTAAAGAATCAAAATACAGGGAGAGGGCAGTTGCAGAGTTAAAGAAAATTCCCGAATCGTCTAAAGCAAATTACATCCGCAAATCAGTGGCCAATCACAGGGTTGCCTATTTTATACTCAGTGAAGCCCTTATGCATAAGAAAGAGAAGGTGATTGGTCTGGCGATACGGAACCAAGCCCTGCCCGTTGAATTTTTAGTAAAAATCGCTGAAAAGGGTACCGTTGAGATGTTGGAAATGCTCCTTGAGAACCAGATCAAGATGATTGCTTTTCCCCACATAATGGATGTGATTGAAAAGAATGCCCATGCCAATACTTTTATTAAGGGAAAAATTAATGAGATAAGGGAATTTTATCTTAAAAACGATAAACCGGAAAAAATTCCCGAAGAGGCGGTTTTGGCAGATGCAGCCGCCATCATGAGTGAGGAAGATGTGCCCCTGGAGGGAGAGGAGGAGCCTGATTTTATCACTGAACAGGAATATAAAGACAATGCTCTGTCTCTACTGCAAATTATCAATAACATGTCCACTTCTGAAAGAATCAAGCTTGCCTTAACCGGCTCACGGGGACACCGACTGATTCTGGTAAAGGATGCCAATCGGATGGTTCAGCTGTCGGTGCTGGAAAGCCCCAAGCTGGCAATAGATGAAGTATTATTTTTGGTCCGCAATAGGAGTGTTTCCGGGGATGTCATCACCCGCATTTCGACCAATCGTGAGTGGGTACAAAATTATGAGGTAACTCATGGATTGGTTTTAAATCCCAAAACACCGGTCAAAACTGCCATTGGGTTTGTTAAAAAACTTCATCTGCGTGATTTGATGAGCGTGATGAGGGATAAAAACATCAGTCCTGTGGTGAGAAACCTGGCCATGAATTTTTACCGTGAAAAAGCCAAAGTGAAAAAGTAATCTTAGCGTTTATTTTATTTCTTTCAACAATTCAGCCACAAAATCCCACACCATGCCGATGGTGCCCACATGGATTTTTTCGTCTGGTGAATGGGGGTATTTTAAGGTTGGGCCAATGGAGATCATATCCATGCCGGGGTTTTTGTCGCCAATGATGCCACATTCAAGACCAGCATGTATCACTTCAACCACCGGTTTTTTGTTATACATTTTTTCATATAAAGTCAGGCTCCTTTTCAATAAAGGAGAATCCATGTTGGGTTGCCAGGGTGGATAACCATCTCCACTTTGAGCATTCCCCCCTGCCAGAGAGGCCAGGGATTTGATTTTTTGAGTATGAGATTTGAGACGTGAAACCGCAGAACTCCTCTGGCTGGATAATATCAAAAGGGATTCATTTTCAATCTTAACACTGGCAAGGTTATTGGAAGTTTCAACCAGGTCCTTTATTTCCGGGGACATAGCGGCAACCCCGTGAGGGAAAACCAGTAAAATATTGACTGCTTTATCCGTTTCCTCAGGACTCAGGGATTTACCCGGCCCATTGCCTGCTGAGAGGGAGAGGTTAAGGTCTGGATCAGTGGTTTTATATTCTTGGTTAAAGGTGGCGTTGCATTCGGAGACAATGCTCTGCACCAATTCGAATGACGCCTCCGGAAAACAAATATCTGCATGCGCATCCCTGGGTATGGCGTTGTGGGCACTGCCGCCCTGGATATTGGCCAGCCTCAGGTCAATTTTCTTATTAATAATCTCCTTGAGGGTTAGTGATAAGATTTTTATGGCATTGGCCTTTTCCTTGTCTATATCGATTCCAGAATGACCTCCCTTCATGCCGGCAGCTTTGAGTTGGGCAAATTTAAAATTATCTGGTGTTTCAGAGAAATCCAGTGGAAAATCCGAGTTGGTATTAATGCCTCCGGCGCAACCGACGGTAAAAACTCCTTCATCTTCGGAATCAATATTAATTAGAATTTTCCCTTGTACAAATCCAGGTTCCAGTGCGTTGGCGCCAGTTAGTCCGGTCTCCTCATCCACAGTAAAAAGTAATTCAAGGGGAGGGTGGTTCGTCTCTGTATCAACAGCGAGTGCCATGGCCATGGCAATGGCAATACCGTTGTCAGCCCCCAGGGTTGTCCGGTCAGCGGTTAACCATTCACCGTCATAGACAAATTTTATGGGATCTTTGTCGAAATCGTGATCTGAATCAGGTGTTTTCTCACATACCATATCCATATGACCCTGGATTATGACCGTTGGGGATGTCTCGTAACCCACACTTCCTGGAACCAATATCAGGATGTTGCCGGCCTGATCTTTTTTACTGTTAAATTTATTCTCATCTGCCCAAGTAACCAGCCATTCGCCAATCTTTTCTTCATTTTTTGAGCAGCGTGGAATTTTACTTATTTCTTCGAAAAAGGTAAGAATCTTTTCGGTCTTTTTGTGTTGAATGCTCATCTGTGTCTCCTTGTATCAAGCTAAGAAATTAATATATGGTAAAGGTCAGAAAAAGTCAAGCTGATTTTATTGCTGAATTTAATCAATCGCCCGTAATCTGAACCACCAACTTACGCAGGTGGGGTTTATTATCAAATTCGAGAAAGATAATTTGTTGCCAGGTTCCCAGGATGGGTTTGTTAGCCTCAATTGGGATGGTAAGGGAAGGGCCTATCAGTGTTGCTCTAAGGTGAGAGTGTCCATTGCCATCATGCCAGGTTTCATTGTGGTGATATTGATCTTGTTGCGGGATTAATTTTTCCATTAATAGTGGCAGATCTTGTTTTAGGCCCGGTTCATATTCAATAGTCGAGAGAGCGCCTGTGGATCCGGGTACAAAAATGAGCACATGGCCCTCCTCTATTTGGGATTGAGTTACCAATTCCCCCACCTGGGCTGTGATATCAATCATTTCATTACAGCCCTGGGTTGATAGCTCGAGCGTGTGGGTTGAGATCATATTCCGATTATACTA
>CBFDCH010000157.1:0-6257 GCA_965603235.1 uncultured bacterium
CGTTTACTGGAGCTTGTTTTGGCAGAGGTGAATCAAATCCAGACCGGGAAATTGGCAAATATAATACCCGATTGCACGGTAAAGAAGGTCTAATTTAAAAACCCACAGATTTCTTTATATTCCAATGTTCAGTTGATCTCTCCTTTGGGTGTTGACTTTTACTGCACTTTGCCTATAATTTAGTTTTTATTCGACAGGATCTCCTCAACGATCGATTTTATCCCACCAAAGGATAGCTGGGGAGTCTGTTTTTGGAGGAAAAATGAAAAAATTAATTATTGTTTTGATGTTGGTGACTCTTGTTACTATTGGTTTAATGGCCGATGATGAGAAAAAAATTACCCCTTATGGTTTTGTGAAACTGGATGCTATATATGAAACAGGCAGCTCCTATCCCGGCAACTATGTGTTCTGGGCACAGGATCCAGGAGAAGCAGATGGCTTATTCCACCTGACAGCCAATCAAACACGGCTGGGACTGAACATAAAGGGGATCAGCTTTGCCAATTTTAAGGTAACGGGCAAGGTTGAAATCGATTTTTACGGAGGCAATGCCGAAAACAAAGCCTATAATTTTATGCGTAAAGCATACCTGGAAATCTCCAATGGTACCTTCTCCCTGCTTGCGGGGCAGAATTCGGATATCATCTCTCCACTTGTGCCTTCCACCCTGAATTATACGGTGTTATGGGGAGCGGGTAATATTGGTTACCGACGCCCCCAGGTGAGAATTAAGAATAAATTTAAAGTTGGTAATAACACCGTTACTGTTGAAGCTGGCGTGGTAAGAACCATAGGGGATGGACTCAATGGCGGTATTGCCCTTGGAATACCTACATTTCAGGGACGTTGCTCAGGTAAATTCATGATGGGTAAATCAAACCTCCAGCTGGGAGTCTCTGCCCATTACGGAGAAAGCAAGGCTGCATATGGACAATCCTTTTCATCCAATTCCTTTAATGTTGATTTTTCACTTGCCATTTCATCAAAGCTCAAGATCCTTGGGGAATATTTTGTGGGCAACAATATGGGTAAATACCTGGGTGGAATTTTGCAAACTGTAAATGCCGAGGGAAGGGAAATTGATGCTGCCGGTTTCTGGGTAAACCTGGTTGCAGCCCCGGTTAAGAATTGGCAGTTGAGCCTGGGTTATGGCATTGACGACCCGGATGATAAAGACCTGGATGATGGTGGCAGATCAAAAAACAGCGCAATCTTTGGAAATTTGGTGATCAGCCTCTCTCCCTCCTTAAAGGTTGGCGTTGAAATTTCTCAGTGGCAAACCGATTATCTGACCATGTCTCAGCAAAAAACGTTGAGAATTCAAGGTTCAATGATTCTGGCCCTTTAATAGCCGATATTTATTATTGCTAAACGTTTCGCCCTGTATAAGATGAAATACCTCTAATTTTTGACGCTCGTCCTCTTCCGCGGTTGATTTTGAATTGCGGTTGGGATAGAATTTTTCTCTGTGGAGGTTGTAGATGGTTCAATTAAGACAAATGAAAGCTTTTTTTAGGGTTTCAACATATCTTATCCCAATTGGGTTGATATTATTTTTCCAAACCTGGTTGTCAGCCACCGAAAAACCGGTACTGCATGGCAGTCACTGGGTCGCCATAACCGGGAAGCCTCTGGCAGCCACTGCTGGTGCAAAGATATTTGATCGGGGAGGTAATGCGGTGGATGCCGCCTGTGCCATGCTTGCGGCCACCTGCACCATGTTCGATGTACTAAGCTGGGGGGGTGAAACCCAGGCCCTCATATACCATCCAATTAAGAAAAAAGTTATAGGTATTAATGCCCTTGGTACCGCCCCCACCGGGGCTACTCCGGAGTTTTATATCAAAAAAGGATTTAAGTATCCCCCGGCTGACGGCCCCTTGTCTGCGGTAACGCCTGGAACTCCCGGAGGTTTGATGGTAATGCTGGCTGAATTTGGCACCATGAGTTTAAAAGAAGTGTTGGAGCCGGCCATTCAAATGGCGGATGGTTATCCGGTCGAGCGGGATTTTTCGAGAAGGGTGGAGCAAACAAAAGATAAAATCAAACAATGGCCCTACTCCAAAGCTCTCCTTCTACCACATCTGGGGCAGGAAAAGGAGGCTCCACAACCCGGAGAAATCTTAAAACAACCCGATTTGGCCCTAACTTTGAGAAAACTGGTGGAGACTGAGACACGGGCTCTAAAAAATGGTAAAAACCGTAAACAAGCTATTTATGAGGCATATGCTCGGTTTTACCGCGGAGATATTGCCAGCGAATTTGTACGGAGCTGTCAACAACAGGGCGGTTTGATTACCATGAAAGACCTGGCTGAGTGGCAGGTATACCTTGAAGAACCAGTCAAAACGGTTTACAGAGGCATTGAGGTTTATAAGTTAACCACCTGGGTGCAGGGCCCGGTAATGTTGCAGGCACTAAATATGCTGGAAAACCTGGACCTGAAAGCTATGGGATACAACAGCACCCGATATATCCACGCCCTGTATCAGGTAATGAATATGGTATTTGCCGACCGCGATTTTTATTATGGAGATCCCTACTTTCCACCAAAGGAACCGATCAAAGGCCTGCTTTCCAAGAAATATGCCAGGCATCGCTGTCAATCTATTAATTGGAAAAAGAATGATCCCTCGGTAAAACCCGGTGATCCGTATCCTTTCCAAGGAGAAAAAAATCCTTATTTACACCTGCTGAAGGGCTGGACCAATGTAGATAAAAAAGTTGTGGCATCCTTAACCAAAAAACAAATGGCTAGGGAGCTTGGCAGTTTTGAATGGGGCACTACCTCTATCCAGGCAACTGACAAGAAGGGGTGGATTGTTTCTGTTACTCCCAGTGGCGGCTGGATTCCGGTTTGTATTGCCGGCAAGACCGGAGTCGGTATGAGTCAACGGGCACAGAGTTTTGTGTTGTATGAGAAACAAAACCCATTTAATATAATTGCACCGGGAAAAAGGCCCCGGGCAACCTTAACCCCGGGCTTGGCAATTAAGGATGGAAAACCCTATCTCTCTTTTGCCGTTCAGGGAGGAGACACCCAGGATCAAAATCTGCTGCAATTTTTTCTTAATGTAGTGGAATTTGGCATGAACGTACAGGAGGCATGTGAAGCTGCCAATATAACCAGTTTCCAAATGTGCAGTTCTTTTGGCAAGCATGTTGCCTCACCTGGACGATTGACACTCCATAACTCGATTCCGCCCTGGGTCAGACGTCAATTGCAGCATATGGGATATCAACTGCGATTTCGCGGCAAAACATCCGGTCCGATTAATGCCATTTACTTTGATTGGAAAAACCAAACCTTCTGGGGTGGATCCAGTAACTATGGAGATGATTACGGAATAGCCTGGTAGAGCTGAGAAGATATGACAGATTTATTAAAATTATTCACTGAATTTCAGGAAATCGAAAGCAATATTCACGCAGATAAGGCAGAGATTTTGGCAGAAATAATCAAAAGAACTGCTGCATTTTGTGTCAACTGTTTCGGAACTCAACAGGACGAAGTGGCAATATTTCTAATTAATAAAGATCTGACCGCTCTCTCCTTCGTATATCCACCATACCTTGTGGACACCAAGCCCATTGAAGTGGCATCGGATATTCCGGTGGTATCACGGATATTCACTACAGGCAACTCTATACTGGATAACCGTTTCCTGGAGAGAGAGCGCTTGTATCAATATGAGTTTATCAAGGGAGAAGATTACGAGTCCAAATTGATCTGGAAAATAATGGGTGCTGCGATATTTCAGGGAGATGATAAAATTGGCGTTGTGCAGATCAGCCGTAAACGTGCAGCCTATTCTGATGTTGGCGATGACTTTAGTGAGAATGACCTGCTCCAGCTTGAAAGTCTGGCGATTCAGGTAGCGCCTGTGATAAAAAAATATATGTAAATCATTCCACCGGTTGGTGAGGTTTTTCACTTTAAATTTTATTTTTGGGCAATCTTAAAATAGAACATGGTTATAGCCGTGAATAATAATTCAGCCAAGACAAAAACAAATAGAGTTGTGGCAATTCCTGAGGTAAATCCATAGGAGTGGAGGCCCACACCCAGCAGGTTTACACCAAACCATGCCATGGCAATTGCGATTGTGCCGATAATGCTGCCATAAGCAAATCCTCTGTTTTTTATCATTTTTGCCAGACGTGCGTGGAATAGGATGGCAGACCAGATTATAATAACCAGGGCACCGTTCTCCTTGGGGTCCCACCCCCAGAAACGGCCCCAGCTCTGATCTGCCCAAATACCGCCCAGCATTGTCCCGGCAACCGTAAAGATCAAACCAAAGGCCTGGGTGGCATACATGGCCTGAAAGGTATTTTTCAATAACTCTTTGTTTTGGGATTTTGACATGGATTGGATGACATAAACATGCCCAATAATTCCAGAGATCACAATGCCGGCATAGCCTATTGTAATCGTAGCCACATGGATGGCCAGCCAGAAATTGGAATCCAGCACAGCCACCAGCATGCCCATGGTATCACCCTCCATGGCATACTTACCGGCAATCAGCAGCAGTATCAATCCTGAAATTGCCCCGCTCAACAAACCGATATTTCTCTTTTTGAACAGCTCAAGAATCAGACCCAAGCAGAGGCAAACCCAGGCAGTAAATATGAATGTCTCATAGAGATTGGTAGCTGGTGGCCGGTTCATGATGACCATGCGAGCCAGAACTCCAAGGGTATGTACGCTGAGGCCGAGAATATATAAAGAAAGACTGAAACGGTAAAACCACTTTTGTGCAAAAAGAAATGACAAGAGTAGCAATATGAGTGAAAATCCAAAGATGAAGTTGATTATGTAAAAAGGATTGATCCTATTGTAGAGAATTTCCAGGGAAATTTTTGCTTGACTGGGCTGATGGTTGATGGTTTGATGGACCAGTTGATTAAAGGATTTGAGGAAATGATGAAACTTCTTACTCTCTCCCTGTTGCATGGCCTGAATTGCATCGGCCAACAAATAGAGGTCCCTGCGAACCGGTTGGGATTGGGTATAGCTTTGATGGAGAGAATCCCATGGGCTCAGCCAAATTTCCTCTTCACCATTGCTATAAGGAATAATGGTTAAGGGGTGACCCCTGTATAATGCCAGCCATTTGCTTACATTGGAGAAAATAGATTTCATCTTTTTTTCAACGCCCGATAAGGCCTCTGGCTCCTTATCGTTGATCTCTGATTTAAGTTTTTTAAGGGTTGGATTTTTTCCGATAATCTCCAAAATGCTAAAAGTAGATCTGTCTTGAGGGAGTCTCAGCTGCTCTTTTATTTCATTATTTTGAATGGAAAAATCTGAGTGAGGCAAGGCAAATGTAAAACTGGCAGCCAGTTGCTGGTACACATATAGCTTGTTGTAGGTAACGAGAATTTCACTCTCCACCAATGAACGGCTACCTGGCTTGATTTTGGATACCGAAAATGCCAGTTGCTCCAATCGTTTTAGCGAAGCTTTTAATTGTTTGAAATTATAGCGGGAATGGGCTTTCTTGCTGGTAAGGTTAATGGCGTTTAACACATCCATATTCTCTATTAAAATAATATTGTCCTCTTCGGCTCTTTCTGGCTGTAAAAGTAATTTGGCCAGCCAGGAGCTGGCAGAGCCGCCTGCATATTTGCTGCGGGCGGAGAGACTTTTCAACAGGTTTTTGGCAAAGGTATCAAGCGGTTTTTTTCTGCCATCTTCAAGGATGATGATTGGATCCCACTGTTTAAGGGGCGGCAGGTGTGTAGTTGCAGATAAATGTTTCAGCGGACTCCAAAATATAAGGAAAAGGAGTATAAATAAATTAACGGCCCTGGGTTTCATCCCTTCTTCTCCTGAAGCCCGGCCAGAGGGCCATAATAAAATGGACAACCATACCTAGAAATATAATGCCGCTGGCAAAATATGGGAAAAGTCTAGCCGCATTTTTAACCACTGCCAGGACCGTATATTCATTGCCCCGGCGGTCTATAAAATATTGTGATTGAAATATAGTATAGTCTTTATATCGGAGAGGTTTGTTCATAGAAATCCGTACTTCCCGATTTAAATGTTCATCATTGATTTCCACACGGCTCTCAAAACTTTTAGCCATATTAGAACCCGGATGCAGTACTTTCTTAAAGTCCAGCAGTTTCAGAGAAAAAGGGAGTTGAAATTTCATCTTCCTAAGATAAAAGACCAGGATTTTTTGATTCAGAGTCACTCTGCTCGGCTGGGGGTCGTTGGCAAATAATAAAATCTGCTTATT
>CBFDCH010000158.1:0-6251 GCA_965603235.1 uncultured bacterium
AGCTGTAGTGCTATTTACAGAAGTTCGTGTATTTCACAGGCCACACCCTCACCGTCCGGAAAGACCATCAGGGGATTGATGTCCAGTTCCACAATCTCTTCCATTTCCATTGCCAACTGCGAGAGGCGCATCAGGCATTCGGCAATAGCATTAGTGTCAGAGGGTTTTTCACCGCGAATTCCCTGTAATAATTTGTGGCCGCGGATATTATTAACCATGTTCACGGCTCCCAATTCGCGGATGGGAGCGATACGAAAGGTAACGTCTTTCAATATTTCGACATACACTCCGCCCAGACCAAACATCAACATGGGGCCGAATAGGGGATCTCGGTTCATGCCAATAATGGTCTCCTTGCCATTGCTAGCCATTTTTTGTACAAAAATACCCCAGATTTTGGCATTGGGCATTTTCTTTGTGACTTTTTCTAGGATTTCTTTATAGGCGCTCTGGACCTGGTTAGCAGTATTTAAATTTATCTTGACGCCTCCGACATCGACTTTGTGGAGAATGTCAGGGGATACGATCTTTAAAACCACCGGATACCCCATTTGTTCAGCGTATTGGATGCACTCCTTCTCATCCTTGGCCAGTCGGGATTCCAGAACCGGGAAGCCGTATGCCTTTAAAACTTCATTGGATTCCGGTTCGGGGAGAAATCGTCTCCCCTCTTTCTTAGCCTTGAGAATAATCTGTTGAACTTTTTTTCTGTCGACATTTTTGAAATGACGGACATCTGAGCGGGGACGCCTGAGCCAGCGGGAATAAGCGGCAATGGAGGCCATTGATCGCGCCGCTGCTTCAGGGAATAAGTAATGAGGTATGTTTTTTTGGTCCAGGAGTTTTACTGACTCCGAGATATCTGTAACGCCCATAATGCATACTACCACCGGTTTATTATGATTGTGAATCACTTCAGATACAGCTTCTGTGATTTCGATGAGGGGGATCATGGGTGGCGGCGTGGTGATGACAATGGCGCAATCTACATTGTCATCGGCCAGCACATTCTCCAGGGCCAGCACATATCGTTCCTCTTTGGCATCTCCGATTATATCCACCGGATTGTTTATGTTAGCAGCCGGGGGCAGTCCCTTTTTTAAGGCGGCAGTGGTTTTTTCCTCAAAGGTGGCCAATTCCAGTCCATGCCGCACCGAGGCATCGGTGGCCAGGATACCAAATCCTCCGGCGTTGGAAACAATTCCAACCCGGTTTCCTCTGGGCAAGGGCAGTGTGGCAAAAGCCATGGCGTAATCGAAAAGTTCTTCAATGGTTTCCACCCTCATGACTCCGCATTGAGCAAAGAGAGAATTATAGGCTTCATCGGAACTTCCCAATGCCCCTGTATGTGAAGATGCCGCCCTGGCTCCTTCCTGAGTACGTCCCGATTTAATGGCCAGTATGGGTTTGCTGTTTTTTGGATCATCGGTCATTTCCCTGGCCAGTTCAACAAATCCTTTCGGATCGGTTAGATCCTCCAGGTAAAGTAGAATAACATCAGTTTGAGGATCATCCTTGAGGAAAGCCAGCAGGTTGTTTTCAGTGACATCTGCCTTGTTACCCACAGAGAAAAATTTTGAGAGACCAATGTTGTTCTCCCTGGCATATTCCAGTGAGGCCACACCCAGTGCTCCGGATTGGGAGATAAAGGCAATGTTACCATGACGGGGCATGCCACTGACAAAGGTGGAATTCAGGGAAGATTGTGGATCTGTATTGATCACTCCCAGGCAATTGGGTCCAATCAGTGATATACTATGTTTTTCAGCGATATCCACCACGGTCTGTTCCAATTCTGCTCCCTTTTTGCCCATCTCTTTAAAACCGGCTGTTATGATAATGGCTCCCTTAACCCCCTTTTCGCCACACTCCTCAATTACTGTGGGAACATGTGGACCAGGGACAATCACAACCGCCAGATCTACTTCTCCGGGAATATCCCAAACCGATCGGTAGGCGCGGACTCCCAATATTCCTCTGGCTTTGGGATTCACAGGATAAACGATTCCGGTATAGCCAGAAAACAAAATATTAGAAAACAAGGCTCGGCCGACACTCTCCTGTCGGGTAGAGGCCCCGATCACTGCAATAGATTGGGGAGAAATTATATGTTTTAAATTCTCCTGATGATAATTTTTCATACTTCTATTTCCTCAAAAATATTTGATTATGCCAATTTTATATGAATCTAACTACTATTTCAAGGTTGGCATAAGGGTTAATTTTAGTTTATTCTTCCCTCTTGCTCAGCAGTTCACGTACTCGAGTGAGCAGGGCCGCAGGTGTAAAAGGTTTTTGCAGGAAAGCCACTTCCGGTTTTAGCACACCTTGCTGTATAATATTCTCATCGGTATAGCCGGAAATGAATAAAATTTGAATTTTTGGATTTATTTTTTGCAGTTCTTCTGCTAATTTCACTCCACTCATGCTTCCTGGCATTACCACATCGGTAATGGCCAGTTGGATGTCCTGGCACTCCTGCTGGCAAATTGTTTTTGCCTCATTGGCGTCCTTGGCAACCCGGGCCTTGTACCCTTTCTCAAGGAGGATTTGTTCAATTAATGAACGGACTACTTCCTCATCTTCAACCAGAAGTATTGTTTCATTGCCCTGATGGTTGACCGTATCAACCAGGGGCTCTGTTGATGCATCCGGGCTTTCATCAACCTGGGGAAGGTAGATTTTAAAAGTGGCACCCTTGCCAATCACACTATTGACCCGGACACAGCCGCCACTTTGTGCAATGATGCCGTAGATAGTGGATAAACCCAGGCCTGTACCCTTGTCCTTCTCCTTGGTGGTGAAAAAGGGTTCAAAAATGTGGGCTTGGGTTTTTTCATCCATACCGATCCCCGTATCACTGATGGTCATCTGAACATAATGGCCCGGTTTTACCCGCGGGAGAAAATCTTCGGTAATTTTGGTGAGTTTTACATTATCGGTTTCTATGGTGAAACGGCCGCCATTGGGCATGGCATCCCGGGAATTGACTGCCAGGTTCATAATCACCTGGCCCAATTGAATGGAATCGGCTTTGATACAATCCAGGTCATCATGGAGTTTGGTGATTAGTTCGATGTCCTCACCAATCAGACGGCGCAACATGGTTTCCATCTCCCGTATGGTTAGGTTCAGGTTGATAACCCTTGGCTGGAGAATCTGTTTGCGGCTGAAGGTAAGCAAGCGGCGGGTCAGATCCGTGGCACGGTCGGCAGCCTTTTTAATCTCTGTTAATTTATCATGATTGGGGTCCCTGCTTTTAGTATCTTGCAGCAGAATGTCAGTATAACCCACAATAGCGGTTAATAAATTGTTGAAATCGTGTGCCACGCCGCCGGCCAGGCGGCCTATGGCTTCCATTTTTTGCGACTGTAAAAGCCTCTCTTCCATTTGCTGACGCTCGATGATTTTTTTTTCCAGCTCTTCATTGGCCTGAGCCAATTCGATGGTCCGTTCCTTTACACGGGCTTCCAGCTTTTCATGGGCCTCCTTTAATGCAGCCTCAGCCAGCTTCCTTTCTGCAATTTCCCGAACCACGATCTGGACGGAGGGTTTTCCCTGAAAGATGGTTGGCGCACCCACAACTTCCGCATCGATGATTGAACCATCGAGGCAGAGCAATTGTTCTTCGACCAAGTCCGCTGTTTTTCCTGTTTCCTGGATTTTGCTAATCCGTTCATGTACCAGGTCCCAATTATTGGGATGAACAAAGTCGAAAATTTTTCTGCCAATCAGGTCTCCTTCGACTGATCCCTTGAAAATTCTGACCGCTGCCCTGTTTGTAAAGACCACATCGCCCTCACAATGTACCAGGATACCATCTGGTGAGAGGTCCACCAGATTGCGGTAGCGCTCTTCACTGCGTGTTGCTTCATTAAAACCTTCACCAATCCTTATGACCGCAAGGCGGAGCAGCAGGGTGGCGACTGCCAGCAAGGAAGCGACCATAAACCACTCCAGGGTGGAAGAGGTGAGTGGTACTTCCCGGATGATCCCTCTATCTAAAAGGTAATAATAGAGTGAAACGCTTAGAATGGAAAGGCTTCCGAACAGAACCACTGCCCTGCTGCCAAGAATCAATGCAGTGGCAAGAATCAGAAGAAAATAAACAACAATATTCCGCACACCGCCAAAACTGAATACACTAATCGTGATTACTAAAAAAAAAGTATGGGTAAGCAGTATTCCTGCTCTCTTGACAAAGCCTTTATTGAGGATGTGCAGAAGGGAGAGGCACAGGAGAAAGGTAGTGAGTCCAATCGCTATGGTCATGAGATTCATGCCCGGTTTCATTATTATAACCAGGGGAATACCGACCAGAGATCCGAGTAATAAAATCAGGACCATGATATGAATCAGGCTGGCAGTCCGCGTTTGATCGCGGTCAGAAAGCTGAGGGGGGGAGAGGTATTTTAGAAATCCCTTAACCATCTGAAACGCCTCCCATTTTGTGTCTGGACAAACTTTATCATAGCCCTGGCTAATATTCAAGTGGATGATAAATATTCCCCCTGCTTGACAGAGTGGGCATTTAATGAGTAATATTTAGCTTTAACCATCTTATGTTGCAAGGGGTAATATTAAATGGAAAATAAATTTTATGGTTTGATAATGGCAGGCGGACAAGGAACCCGTTTCTGGCCGTGGAGCACGGAGGAAAAGCCCAAGCAATTTTTAAATATTGTTGGTAATACCTCGTTGATATCTCAAACTTTTTCGAGATTAAAAAAGTTTATGCCAGCGGAAAATATTTTTGTGGTTGCTGATAGAAAGTATTTATCCTTAATCAAGGAATCGATCATTGGATTTAGCGAGGAAAACTTTGTTGATGAACCCGTTCCCCGCAATACAGCTCCCTGCTTGATGCTGGCAAATATCGTACTCTCCAAGAGGGAAGCGGATGCCACTCTGTTGGTAGTTCCGGCCGATCATTATATACCCGATGAGGACGTATATGCCAGGCAGATGACCGATGCCCTTCACTTTGCCAGCAATCAGTATATTGTTACGGCAGGGATTCCGCCGCTCGAACCCCATACTGGTTATGGGTATATCAATTTTGACCGGCAGAAGTGTTTTTGTCAGGGAGATACAAAATTTTTTACTGTCAACCGGTTTGAAGAGAAGCCCGAACACCGGGTTGCCTGTCAATATATTGATCAGGGCAATTACTTATGGAACTCCGGTATGTTTGTTTACTCCCTGGAATTTTTCAAGCAATCGCTGGAACAATATGCCCCCGATTATTTTGAGCAATACCGTATACTGGAGCAAAATTATTCAGATAGGGAAGAATTCGTCAGGAAGTTTCATGCCATCAAGCCCCTCTCCATAGATTATGCCTTAATGGAAAAGGCCAAAGAGGTGGTGATGTTTGAGGCTGAGTTTGGCTGGAATGATGTGGGCTCCTGGTCCAGTGTATATGAGTTGAAAGAGAAGGATGATCAGGGTAATGTGGGCCAGCGGCAATCGGATCTGTTTATTGATTCAGAGAACTCGATGATATTTTCCACAGAAGATCAGCCGGTTGCAGTAATCGGAATGAAGGATGTGGCTGTTATCCACACAAAGAACGGTATTTTAATCTCTCCCTTTGACCAGCTGCAAAAGGTAAAAGAAGTTTATCCACGGCTTAAGAAAAAATAAAGTAATATTTTCTGTTTTGGTCATTGGCAGCGGATGGTTTTTATCGGATTCTGTCTGGCTACACGGCCGGCCTGGAATGTTATCGTAACCAGGGAGATTACCAGGGCTGAAACAGCAGACAAAACAAAAACCAGTACGCCCGGTTGAATGCGGTAGGCGAAATCCTTCAGCCAGAGGTTCATCACATACCAGGCAGCTGGTAACGCCAGCAGGCTGGCCAGAAGAACCAACCGGATAAATTGCCTGGACATCATAGTAACGATATTGGCAACCGATGCGCCCAATACCTTGCGAATGCCAATCTCCCGTTGACGGATCTGAGCACTGAAAGCGACAAGTCCCAGCAAGCCGAGGCAGGCAATGGCTACCGCCAGAGATGTCACCATACCCAGTAAATTACCCATCCGTTCTTCATATTGGTACAATTGATTAAACTCCTCATCCACAAAGCCAAATTCAAAGGGGGCGCCGGCAAAGTGCTTCTGCCAGGTCTCTTTGATAAAGGGCAAGGTCTCTGTCAACAACTTTGTGTCAATCGATAGAATAATGCTCTCCATCAATGATTTTTCGATATCGAGTATCAGGGGTTCCATTTCATCCTGCAT
>CBFDCH010000159.1:0-6248 GCA_965603235.1 uncultured bacterium
CCAATCGCTGGACGAATGATCCCGTAACTCCCCGGAATCCCTGCCTGCTATACAGCTTCGATTACAAGCTATTCCTGGCCAATACACCAGCGTTAAAGGCCGCGGGATTGGAAGATAAACCGTTAAAGGGGATGGAACTGGACGATAAGAAACGGCCCACCGGCTTAATTTTTAAAGACTCTCCGGCTCTGGCAAAGATAAGGAAAGTGGTTAAGAAAAAATCTCATCAACGCATGATGAACGAAAACAGGGCTGCCTTAAATAAGCTGGCCCAGGCCGGCATCGTTGAGGTTCATGACATTGCCAAACCGGAGCAAACCGCCCGGTTTGTGGAATTGCAGGAGAAAGGCCAATTAACCTGCCGGGTGTGGCTAAGGCCAGACCTTTCCAGGGGAAAAGACCTGCAGGAAAAAGAACTAAAAATGGGGCTTCATCCCAAAAACAAACAGCCCGATGCATGGCTCCGTTACGGTGCTCTAAAAGGATATATAGACGGAATTATGGGCACCCATGGCGCACTTTTCTATGAACCCTACAACGATCAACCCGATAATTACGGCCATTACCGCCGCCACACCAGTGACCACCCTCAATTCAAAACGGCAAATATGGACAAGATGTATGACCTGATTAAAATTGGCTATGAAGGCGGTTTTGTTGCCAACGTGCATGCCATTGGCACCAAAGGTGTCGCCCTTATGCTGGACACCTATGAACGGTTGAGTAAGGATTTGGGTAAGAACCTTACCGGATTTCGGGTCATCCATGCCCAGGTTATCCGCCCTCAGGATTTCCCCCGCTTTAAAAAATTAAATGTGATTGCCGAAATCAATCCTTATCACATTTCAGACGACATGAGATGGATGGAGGAGAGGATCGGCCACGAAAGGTGCAATGGAGCCTATGCATTTAAATCCCTACTGGACAACGGTGCTATTCTAAGTTTTGGTTCAGACTGGCCAGGCACATCCGCTGCCGAATATCACATGCACCCCAAGTACCTGATCCATGCGGCCGTAAACCGCACTACCCTGAAAGGCATGCCAAAAGAGGGGTGGTTTCCGGAACAAAAGATATCCGTGCATGAGGCCATAAAAGCTTATACTATTAACAATGCCTACGCCGCTTTTGAGGACAATATAAGAGGTTCAATAAAAACCGGCAAACTGGCCGATATAACGGTATGCGACCGCAACCTGATCAAAATGGATCCCAAAGATATCCTAAAGATGAACACGGTCATGACAATAATCGGGGGAAAAATAATTTTTCAGGATATATAGCCAATGGGGCACCTGCTCAGAGATAAAATTTGAGTGATTTTTTAATCTTTAAATAAAGGACGATTGGGATTTTGCAAATTTCCTGTTAATCAGCCAGGTATTTGATGACGTCGCTGAGTTCCAGGATCTCCAACGGGCTGTCTTCCCAATCGTGGTGCCAGCAAATGATCAGATCACAAATATTTTCGTCCTGCTCTGTAAAATCCGAGCTCTTATGGCAGAAGCACATGCGTAACCGTTCCCATTCTTCGGCGCTCTCATCAACATAACGGGTCCCCTCACAATCGGGAAGATCGGGCCTTAGAGCTTCCACAATAAAACCCAGTTCCAGACTTACCATGCCGAATAAAAAGATGACTCCCTCTTTGTTCACCGGCGCGTAACGAAGTCCCCGGAAATTTATTGGTTCCCCGAGCACCGTCTTTTTCTTCATCATTTTTTTCGGTTTTACGGTTTGAGGGATAAAACGGATTTTGGGTTTTTGAATCATGCTCTCATCCTCTCCTTGATCGGATTTTATTGGTTGTTCTGAGGTCCGTTTTTTGACCTCAGTATCTTTTTTGTCAAGTTCTTCTGTTCTATGCTCATCATCCTCCATTTTGTCCAGGATATTTTCATCATCCTCCTTGTCCGCTTCCTCTTCATGTTCGTGAAATTCCACATCTTCTTCATCATCAAAAGAGATATCTTCCAGGTCAATATCTTCTGCCTCTTGTTCTTTGTGCGCCGGAGTAGAATCCTGTGTCGGTTTGGCATCTTTTTTCTTCACCTGCCGTTTCTTTGCTTGCGGTTTCTTTGCCTCCGGTTTCTCAATTTTTTCTTCCTCTACTGCCAGTTCCCCGACTTGTTCCTCCCCTACTTCAGGTTCAGCTACCTTTTCTTCCTCTGATTCAACCTCTTGAGCCTCATCCTCCGGCTCAGCATTTACCGGTTTTTTTATGTCCATTTTTGGAATTTTAATCGATTCCTGAGTTACCTCAAGGTCCTCTTCACCTTTAATTCCTTCCTCGACCAGAGGTGGAAGTTCATCCCGCGGTTCCTCAACAACCGGAGGTTCTTCCTCTGGCTCCTCAACGACCTGAGGTTTTTCCTCGGGTTCCTCAGCAACTGGCGCTACCTCTGCCGGTTCTTCAGCAATCTGTGGTTCCTCTTGGACCATATATGCCTGATCCAGTTCCTGGGCCGGAATTTCCTCCCCCGGGGGCTCGACAATTTCCTTTTCCTGGTCAAGGATAATGGGTTCCGATTCCTCTGTCGGTTCAGCTTCCGCTGCGATAGGATCCTCAGCCAGCGGTGTTACCTCCAATACCTCCTGGGTGGCAAAGCTGTCGGTTTTTAAATTTTTCATCTTGCGGGCCTCAGCAAAGGCCTGGCTCAAACTTTTCCATTTATTTTCATAAAGCTGGATGTCAAACTTACACTTTTCTCTAATCAGTGCCGGCGTGGGTGTTTCTCCAGATTCGTTGTATAACCGCATCAACTCTTTTAGGAGATCCTCCCGTTTTACCACATCAAGAGATCCGGACACGCTTAATCCAGCATCCTTTATAGCACCTTTCCAGGTCCCCAAATAGTATTTGACCGTGCTCAGGGGTATGGTGGAGTTCTCCTCAAAATCTTTCTGCTTGAGGGCATTGACTCCCAGGTTTTTGGCCACCCGTCTGATTTCTTCCAGAATCATCTCTCTTGAATACATAAATTAGCTCCCTACCCTACCTATACACACTGATTCTACTTTGACCATTAATTTTATTATATAAATTTAATCTTTTTTGTCAACAAAAGAATCAGCAGATGGCAGGTTCAGATCCGAATCGGGATAGTATTTGCAAATTGATTTTATCTTGGCTATAATAATTCGGGCAAGAGAGCAATAAGAGGAGAGGCCAAAATGGAAAAAATTTACCGGGTCCATTCAGTTGCCAGGGAAGTCACCTACAAGGACAAAATTTATGATCATGTTCCCATACACTGGTTCATTATCGACTGCAGCGAACCACCTGTCCCCATGGATCAGGCAATCGCCGAATACAACACCCTGGATCCAGAGATGCGCCAAGACCTCGAAGAGTACATTTTGGAGCAATTTACCCTGGAACAAGCGGAACAGCTCAGGAATTTTCTAATCATGCGCAATAGTAAAGCAACGATTGAAGAAATAGAACTGCCCCTTGTGGACAGCCGTAAATCTTTTAAAAAACTTGATCCCATGGAAGGCACTGGTTTTTATCCAATTCACAAAAACCAGGAGTACAACCTGCCCTTTAAAGTTGAAGGTTTTTTCAACACAAATTCTGCTGAAGAGATCATTCAGGGGGATGACAAAGCCACAGTAATCACCAAAATAAATAAGGAAACCCTTGATAATTTTAGAAAATTGTCTGACGAGACCAAAGAGAAAGCGGTTGATGGTGATAAAACCCGCCTCTTTCTGAATGAGGACTAACCTTTACTAATTGTCTGCTCCCTGGCAGAACCCACTGAGATATAAGAAATGGGTATTCCGATAAAGTCCTCAATATATTCAAGATAGTTTTTCACCTTCACCGGCAATTGCTGATCCTCACGTAAATCACCGGTTGTCTGCTTCCAGCCCGGGAATGATTTACACACCGGCTTTACCACATCCAAGAAATCGATATGAGGATTAAATTGGTTAGTTTCCCGCCCCTCATATTCATAGGCTGTGACGACTTTTATCTCCTCAAAATCATCCAACACATCCAATTTGGTCAAAAACACCTCGTCCACTCCATTCAACATAATGGAATACTTGAGTGCAACCAGGTCAAGCCAGCCTACCCGCCGGGGCCGGCCAGTGGTGGATCCATACTCGCTGCCTGCTTCACGCAGCACATCAGCTTCCTCGGCAAACAACTCCGAGGGAAAGGGTCCACCCCCAACACGGGTGGTGTATGCCTTGCCCACTCCTATTACTTTGCCAAGCGCTTTGTGTGACAATCCTGTTCCGGAAAATACACCGGCAACGGTAGGATTTGAGGAGGTAACATAAGGATAAGTTCCAAAATTAATATCCAGCAAAACTCCTTGAGCACCCTCAAAAAGGATGTTCTTTTTTCCTTCATAAAATTGATGCAACAGATAGATTGTATCTTTGACATAGGATTTTAAAAATTTACCCGCTTCAATGTATTCATCAAGATAATCCTCGATTGATATCTCTTCTCCCTGGTAGGCACGAATAATTCGGTTATAATATTCATTTATAGGCTTCACCTTGCGATAAAAACTGTCCTTATCCAGCAGGTCTCTGACAAACACGGCCCGGCGTCCGGTAACATCCTCATAAGCCGGCCCAATTCCCCGTTTGGTGGTACCAATCTTCAAATACCGGGATTTTTCAAAGATGATATCAAGGTTCTGATGGTCCGGTAAAATAAGGGGCGCATTGGAACTTAGAACCAGGTTATCCAGAGCCACTCCTATGGATTGGGCATTTTTTATTTCTTTCACCAATTGCAGGGGATTAACAATAACACCATTGCCGATCACAGATACGGTGTCAGGTGTAAAAATTCCGGAAGGAAGCAGATGGAGTATTACTTTTTTTCCCTGGTAATATATGGTATGACCTGCGTTATGACCACCCTGGTAACGGACGACCACATCAAAACCTTTGGCCAGATAATCGATTGCCTTGCCCTTTCCTTCATCACCCCATTGCAGGCCCAACACCAATAAATTCATACAAAACTCCTTGGAAAATAAGGATTTTATCAGAGAACACCGCCCAATGCAAATCATGAGACCATCACTCGGATGCGGATGAAAAATTCCATTTTTTCCCCGATTGGAATAGCAGGCCTTGAGCTTATCTGCTATAATCAATTTTTCAATAAGGAGTTTGCAACCATGAATTTAAAAGCGGTATCCATGGCAATTTGTGGATCTCTCCTGTTGGTACACGCCATCCTCGCAAGCAAGCCACAAACATCCGCTCCAGCCTCACAAACGACGCGGCAGGTGATTGCCGGAGAATTTGTAATCAAGCTTGACCAGGGGGTAAAATTTGAGCAAATTCGCAGTCAAAAGGGCTTGAGCACTGCCAGAATTCGGCAACGATTCCCCCTGTTATCTGAAAAAACCGGGCATGAATATCTGCTGGTAAAGGTAACTGACACAGGACTTCAACAACATCTGCAAAACGCCAATTTCCTGACAAAGATACCCGGAGTGGCAGCTGCTTCGGCCAACACGATTCACCACCTGACACGACTGCCAAATGATCCCCTTTTTAGTCAACAATGGGGACTGCACAACACCGGACAAACTGTTTTTACCAGTCAAGGCAAGGAGGATGCGGACATTGATGCACCGGCAGCCTGGGACATTACCAATGGCTCACCAAATGTAGTGGTGGCCCTCCTCGACACCGGGATTGATATTAACCACGAAGATTTAAAAGCAAATCTCTGGAAAAACCCTTCTGAAATACCCGGCAACAACCTGGATGATGACAATAATGGTTATGTTGATGACTATCATGGTTTTGACTTTGCAGCTGACGATGACGGCAGCAACCATGCCAATCCGCTTGACATTGAAGGTCATGGTACTCATGTGGCCGGAACAATGGCAGCCCGGGGCAACAATGGCATCGGTGTCGCCGGAGTGTGCTGGCAGGCCGCAATCATGAGCCTTAAAATTACCCGCCCCAACGGTGATATTGCCTTCAGCGATGAACTGGAGGCGTTTGAATATATTCTGGCCATGAAGACCCGCTTCCAGGTCAACATTGTGGTGGCAAACGGTTCATATGGCGGGGGCGCTGAAAACAGCATCGAATCTGATGCCATAGCGGAGCTGGCCAAGGCAGGCGTCGTTGTATGCTTCGCTGCCGGCAACGGGGGTGATGATGATATCGGGGATGACACAGATATCTCTCCCTTTTATCCTGCATCTTACCCAATTGAAAATATCATTGCTGTTGCTGCCAGTAATGAA
>CBFDCH010000160.1:0-6214 GCA_965603235.1 uncultured bacterium
AAAAACGAGGATATTCATGTAGCACTTGATACCACGGGGTTTGCGGAGCCTCAACTGTTTCAATCGGTAGCTGCCGGGATAGACCTTTTCCTGTATGACCTTAAAATTATGGATGAAAAGAGCCATAAAAAAGAGCTCGGTGTATCCAATCAGATTATATTAAAGAACCTGGAATTTTTAAACCAGGCCCAAAAGCCTACCTATATCCGCTTTCCGGTTATTCCCGGTATCACTGACCTGCGGCAGAATATCATTGACATGGCCGCCTTCATCCTCTCAATGGATTGTATTGAAAAAATCAACCTGCTCCCCTATCATCAGAGCGCCAGCCATAAATACGAACGTTTGCGACTCACCAATCCTGTGATTGGGATCGAACCCCCAAGCAAAGATAAACTGGAACAGATAAAACAGACCTTCTTATCGCAGGGCATAAATATTCCAATAAAAATTGGCGGCTAGTCAAATCTATTTATTCTTCTCAAATCTTTTTTCAACCGGGTTGCCTGCGACTGGTGGGATAAAAATTAAATTAATTCATTGGCCTCTTTTTTGTTGACAAGAGAACAAATTCCTGATATATCAGATATCAGAGGGTTGAGCGTGCAATCAACAACTGATCAAACTTTCAACATTATTAAGACAATGAATGAACCACCTGTTTTTTTAAAAAATCAACCCCATGAAGGAGCCGAGCATGAAAGAAAGAATTAAACGGCTAAGAGAACAAAGTATTTCCTCTCCCCCACTCATATCGGCGGAAAGAGCCCAACTTGTTACAGAATTTTACCAAAGCCATGAAGCCCAATGTCTCTCCATCCCCATGCAGCGGGCCCGGGCATTTAAACATATCCTGGAGAATAAAAAATTGTGTTTAAACCGGGGAGAATTGATCGTGGGGGAAAGAGGGCCTCTACCCAAAGCCACACCCACTTATCCTGAAATATGCACCCATACTCTGGAAGACCTGGAGATTCTCAACTCCCGGCCCAAAGTCTCATTTTCCGCGAATGAGGAGGTAAAAAAAATATATGAAGAATCGATCATCCCCTTCTGGGAAGGCCGTTCAATGAGGGAGCGTATCTTTACTGAGATGGATGGTGAATGGATTGCCGCTTATGAAGCAGGAGTATTTACCGAGTTTCAGGAGCAGCGGGCCCCCGGCCATACTGTCAACGGCAGCAAGATTTATCAACAGGGATTTCTGGAATTTATCGAGATGATCAATCGGGGTATTGCTTCGCTGGACTTTTATACTGATGCCCAGGCCAGCCGGAAAAAGCAACAATTGCAGGCCATGGCCACCAGCGCGGACGCCCTGATTCTATATGCCCACCGCCACAGCGAATTGCTGCTGGAAGAGGCAAAAAAAGAGAAAAACCGGCAGAGAAAAGAAGAATTGGTCACCATGTCGCAGAATTGTCAGCAGGTGCCGGCTCACGCTCCGCAAACCTTTTGGCAAGCCCTGCAATATTATTGGTTCGTTCATCTCGGGGTGATCACTGAATTTAACACCTGGGATTCTTATAATCCGGGGCGATTGGACCAGCATCTTTATCCTTTCTATAAAAAAGAACTGGAGGCAGGAACACTGACCCGTGAAAAGGCAAAGGAACTGCTCTGTTCTTTCTGGATTAAATTTAACAACCAGCCAGCCCCGCCAAAAGTAGGCGTTACTGCCCTTGAGAGTAACACCTACACAGATTTTTCCCTGATCAATGTTGGCGGCCTAACATCTGCGGGCGCTGATGCTGTGAATGAATTATCATTCTTGATTTTAGATGTAATCGAAGAGATGAGAATTCTTCAACCCAGTTCAATGGTACAGATTAGCAAAAAAAATTCCGACCGTTTTTTGAAGCGGGCACTGGACATCGTTAAAACAGGCTTTGGTCAACCCTCCATTTTTAACACTGACACCATTATCCAGGAGCTGGTAAGACAGGGAAAATCAATTACCGACGCCAGAAACGGCGGGGCCAGCGGTTGTGTTGAATCCGGCGCCTTTGGCAAGGAAGCCTATTTTTTAACCGGATATTTTAACCTGCCCAAGGTTTTGGAAATCACACTAAACAATGGTGTTGATCCTGTAACCGGACAGGAGATCGGCATTAAGAGCGGCAAGCCCAAGGAGTTTACTTCCTTTCAGGAATTTATGGCCGCTTTTGACCGGCAGCTTCAATATTTTATCGATATCAAAATCAAGGGCAATAACAAGATTGAACGCCTGTACGCTGAATACATGCCCGCTCCTTTTTTATCATTACTGATTGATGACTGCATAGAAAATGGCAAGGATTATCATAATGGCGGCGCCCGTTACAACACTTCTTATATTCAGGGAGTTGGCCTGGGTTCAATCACCGATTCCCTGGCTTCCATCAAAACCAATGTATTTGAGGAGAAAAATATTTCCATGCCTCGTCTAAAAGAAGCGCTGGCCAACAATTTTAAAGGATTTGAGAAAGAGAGGGATATTTTCCTCAATTATACTCCCAAATACGGCAACGATGAGGATCAGGCCGACGACATCACCCGTCAGGTATTCGAGTTGTTCTTCAATTGCGTGGATGGCCGCCCCAATACCCGGGGTGGAGAGCACCGTATCAACTTACTACCCACTACGGTACACGTATATTTTGGCAGTAAAATTGGCGCCCTCCCTGATGGCCGAAAAGCCGGAGAACCTTTATCAGAAGGCATCTCGCCGGTACAGGGAGCCGACCGGAATGGTCCCACATCTGTGATCAAATCCGCTGCCAAAATCGATCACATCCGCACGGGTGGAACACTTCTCAATCAAAAATTCACACCCGGCATTCTGGAGGATCCGGCCGGACTGGAAAATCTGCTGCACCTTATTCGGGTCTATTTTAAAATGGACGGCCATCACATCCAGTTCAACGTGGTTCAGGCCGAGACCCTGAGAGAGGCGCAAAAAGAACCTGAAAAATACAGGGACCTTATCGTTCGGGTGGCCGGTTATAGCGACTACTTTGTAGATCTGGGCATTGATCTGCAAAATGAAATAATAAAACGTACAGAACACCAGGAACATTAGGAGATTAAACATGTTTAAAACTGAAATTTATCAACAAAGACGAGCATTATTAAAGAAACAACTGCAGGGAGGGGTGGTGATTTTACCGGGCAACAATGAGAGCCCCATGAATTATCCGGACAATCCCTTCCATTTTCGCCAGGACAGTACCTTCCTTTACTACCTGGGTCTCGATCAGGCCGGTTTAACGGCAATCATTGATATAGACGAGGATTTGGAGATTCTTTTCGGTAACGATCTAATAGTTGAGGACACCATCTGGATGGGATATCTACCCACATTGAAAGAACGGGCCAACTCAGTTGGAATATCTCAATCACGTCCCCTGGAGGAGCTGGCAACCTATCTGAAAAAAGCCCGCTCAAGCAACAGGCCCATCCTGTTTGTACCCCAATACCGGGCTGAGAATCTGATTAACCTGGCCGAGTTCCTGGAAACAACTCCTTTAAATGTGAACAACCTGGCTTCCGAGGATCTGATCAGGGCGGTGGTAGCCCAACGCAACGTCAAATCCGGGGAGGAGATAGAGGAGATTGAAAAAGCGGTTAACATTTCAGTTGACATGCATCTGCTAGCCATGAAAATGGCGGCTCCAGGAAAAAGTGAGGCGGAAATCGCAGCAGCAGTCCACCAAACGGCCCTGGCGGCTCATGGTAACCTGTCCTTTCCAATTATAGCCACCATTCACGGGGAAACCCTGCACAACCATTACCATGGTAATACTATGAACAAAGGAGATATGTTTTTGCTGGATGCCGGCGCCGAAACATCCCGCCATTATGCGGGAGATTTGTCGAGCACCATTCCAGTGGATAAAACCTTTACCACACAGCAGAAAGAAATTTACCAGGTAACATATCAAGCTCATGAGGAGGCCCTCAGTCAGCTGCGGCCCGGAATTTATTTTAAAGATATCCACCTGTACGCTTGCCGGGTTATTGCCCAGGGCATGAAAGATCTGGGTTTTATGAAGGGAGACATTCATCAGGCGGTGGAGCAAGGCGCCCATGCCCTCTTTTTCCCCTGCGGCCTGGGTCATATGATGGGATTGGACGTCCATGATATGGAAAACCTTGGGGAACAATACGTGGGGTATGGAGAAGGGATGCAGAAGAGCACACAATTTGGTTTAAAATCACTGAGGTTGGGCCGGGAACTTCAGCCGGGATTCGTCATCACCATCGAACCCGGTATCTACTTTATCCCCCAACTGATCGACCTCTGGAAGCATGAAAAAAGATTTACAGAATTTATCAATTATGATAAGGTTGAAACCTACAAAGAATTTGGTGGCATCAGAAACGAGGAGGATGTTGTGATAACCAAAACAGGTTATCGAATATTGGGTAAACCACTACCCAAATCGATCGAAGATGTAGAAGCGCAAAAGTAAGGGAGGTCTAATCATGAGGGGAATGAAACTTCTATCGATATCTTTACTCCTATTATCCCTGGGTACCTCAACCATCAACCCGCAAATCCAAGCCGGGGCTGACAATGACCGCTTAACACTGGAAAAAATCTTTGATTCCAAGGAGTTTTTCACATCCAGGATGGCAAGGATAAAATGGCTTAAATTCATGGAAGGCTATTGCATGCTGGCCCCCTCATCCTCAGTGAAGGGAGCCAGGGATATTCTCTATTATAATCTGAAGAAAGGGGAAAGAGAGGTGATGATCCAGGCCAGCCAGCTGATCCCTGCCGGTAAGAAGAAATCCCTGACCATCGAGAATTATACCTTCTCACGCACAGGTGAAATGGTGTTGATTTTTACCGACAGCCAAAGGGTATGGCGTCAAAATACCCGAGGCAACTACTGGGTCTTCAACCGCACCACTCACCAACTAAAAAAAATGGGTGGCAATGCCCCTTCATCCTCCCTCATGTTTGCCAAGTTTTCCCCGGATAGCAAATGGGTGGCCTATGTTCGAGACAATAATATTTATGCTGAAAATATAAATTCCGGCCAAATCAAACAATTAACAATGGATGGGGCCAAAAACATTATCAACGGCACCTTTGACTGGGTATACGAGGAGGAGTTCAGCGCACGGGATGGTTTCCGCTGGAGCCCTGACAGCAAACACATCGCCTTTTGGCAACTGAATAGTAAAGGTATAGAAGACTTTTACATGATCAATAACACAGATAGTTTGTATCCCAAATTAATTCCCATTCAATACCCAAAGGTGGGCACCACCAATTCGGCCTGTCGTATTGGTGTGGTTAACCTTTCTACCGTCAAAATTAACTGGATTGAACCGCAAGGAGATTCCAGGCAACACTATATTCCCCGCATGGATTGGGCGGCCAATTCCAAAGAAATTATTTTTCAACGATTAAACAGGACTCAAAACACTATTTGGCTGACCATGGCCAATATCCATAGCGGCAAGATTAAGGTTATCCTGGTGGAAAAGGAGGAGACCTGGCTGGATGTGGTGGACGACCTGAAATGGCTGCAGCATGGCCAGTATTTCACCTGGATCAGTGAACGGAGCGGTTGGCGGCACATCTACCTGGTTACCCGTGCAGGCAATAAAATTTTTCCCATCACTTCGGGAAATTACGATGTCATCAATTTGCTACATATAGATGAAAAAAAGGGGTGGCTCTACTTCATTGCTTCACCTGATAATCCCATTGAACGGTATCTCTACCGGGTTTCTCTGACAGGCAAGGACAAACCGCAGCGGCTTACCCCAAAAAAGACCAAAGGGGTACACAGATACAATATTTCAGCCAGTGGCAAATGGGCCCTCCATACCCATTCCACTTTTTCAACCCCCCCCTGCATCTCACTGCTCAAACTCCCCAGCCATACCAGCCAAAAACTATTGGTAAACAACCAGAAGGTAGCTGCCAAAATTGCAGCCATAAAAAAATCTCCAGTAGAATTCTTGCGAATAGAGGGCGATCAGGGTGTTAACTATGACGCCTGGTGTATCAAGCCCCCAGATTTTAATCCGCAAAACAAATATCCGCTCCTCTTTTATGTATACGGAGAGCCCGCGGGTCAAACCGTTCAGAATAACTGGTTCGGAAAACGTACTCTATGGCATTGGCTGCTGGCTCCACATGGATAGATCATCATGAGTGTGGATAACCGGGGCACCCCAGCCCCGCGCGGCCGGGCATGGCGCAAATCGATAT
>CBFDCH010000161.1:0-6199 GCA_965603235.1 uncultured bacterium
AGAAGGCGATGGTATTTGTGTAAAAACCCAGAAGCACTATCTGCGTTTTCTACTGGTTTCAGGCAAACCCCTGGACGAACCCATTGCCTGGGGCGGACCCATCGTAATGAACACCAAGGAAGAATTGACCCGAGCCTTCCAGGATCTGGAGGACAATACTTTTATTAAGAGTGGACAAAAATCAGACCCGGGGCTTAAGGGGTGATTTCCCTTCTTTTAAGGGGAAAACGGGACGACAACGAGTATATAACGAGTGCCATCCAGATAAAAATAAAACTCACCAGGTGGAGCGATGAAAATGTTTCATGGTATACAAATCTTCCCAGTAAAAAAAAACAACTGGGTGTAAGGTATTGGATGAAACCCACCCTTGACAGGGGGATGCGTTGAGCCGCCCCGGCAAAAAACAACAAAGGCACAGCGGTCACCACTCCGGTTGAGATTAGCAGCATGGGTGTGGCCAGGGATCCTGAGGTCAGGACACCACTCCCCGAGACTGTTGTCACCAGGATATAGCCGAGTGCAACCGGAACCATGAACAGGGTTTCCAGGGTTAAACCAACAATAGCGTCCACGTGGCCGGTTTTTTTAATTAAACCGTAGAGGCCAAAGGTGACTGCCAGGGTTAAGGCGATCCAGGGAATGCGGCCGTATTGATAGGTTAAAACCGCCACAGCCAAAAAAGCCAGTGCAATGGCCAGTTTTTGCCACCTGTTCACCCGCTCTTTTAATACCACCAGGCCCAGAAAAACACTGATCAGCGGGTTGATATAATAGCCCAGGCTGGCATCGAGCACATGGTTATTGTTAACCGCATAAATAAAGGTGAGCCAGTTTATGGCCAACAGAGCGGCACACAAACCAATGGGCCATAATTTGTCCCGGTCAGTGATGATTTTTTTCAGGACCTGCCACTTGCGCTGAACAATCAACAGCAAGGCGGTGAAGAGGCAGGTCCATACCACGCGGTGCGCCACTGTCTCATAAGCTGATACCGCTTTTAACAATTTCCAGAAAACCGGCAAAAAACCCCAGATACCAAAGGCCAGGATGGCAAACCAGGTGCCCACCACACTTTGATTCTTCAGTTTCTCACTCATCACAAACCCATTTTAGATCGCGCAACAGGGTTGTTTTTGCGGCCGGGTTCGATTCACATGAGTATAGTAAAAGTATTTTAATTGTTCAATATTTTTCTCATCCTTTGGAAAGGTCTGTGGGCCCTGGGCCTGGAGCTCCTCAATGCATTGATGGGCCTGGCGGAAATATGATTCCCGCAGCTCAACCAGGTCGGCCCGGTTGATCTCCTGGGATGCAAAAGAGCTGTCCAGGCTTAAATGGGGAACCTCCTCGCCATATCCTGTATAGCGCCATTCTCCCGAATACATAAAGAATTCATATTTACTCAGGAACAGGGGGCCATATTCGGCAACAAAACGGATGGACCTGGCCAGAAACTCGATATCCTCCCGGGTAAAGGTATAGTGAAGATTGATCCTGACCCACCCCGGTTTTAGTCCGGTATAACCCTGGGCAATAATCTGGCGGTATTGTTCCGATACCTCGTGGGAGATGTCCAATAGAATATGGCCATAGGGTCCGGCACAGCTGCACCCGGCCCGTGATTGGATGCCAAAGAGATCATTGAGCAGCTTGGTTACAAATTTGGGATGGAGGATCCGTTCCTGGTGCTTGATGTTGAAAGAGATGATCGTCACCTGCTGTTGGGGATCAATGTTACCCAAAAAGCGGACATTGGCTTTATCTTTTAATTCACCAAAAAAGAGATGCGCGTGTTTTTTTTCAATTTCCCTGATTTTATCCAGACCGATTTTTTCTTTCAATTCCAGTACCAGCGCTGATTTAACAGCCTGTAAAATACCGGGAGTACCCGGTTTTTCCCGGGTCTCGATCTCGCGGGTAAAATCGTGCCCCTTAAACCCCACATAATCCACAGTCCCACCGGCTGCCGTGGTAGGCGGTAATTGTTCATTATAGATGGAACGGTTAAAGATCAACACGCCGCTTGCTCCGGGTCCACCGAGAAATTTATGGGGAGAAAAGAAAATTGCGTCAAAATAGGATTCCTCATCCCGGTTCATATCAATTTCCTCATAGGGAGCGATGGCGGCAAAATCGAAAAACACCGGTGTGTTAAGCTGATGACATATACGGGCTACCTGATACACATCGGTTTTTAAACCGGTGATATTTGATCCGGCAGAAAAGGAGGCAAACCTGGAGCGGCCGCTAAATCTGGGGTCTGATAATTTTAGTTCAAGATCGCTTAGGTCAAGCATTCCCCGCTTATCCAAATTGACCACCACCACCTCGGCCAGTGATTCACGCCACATCAGTTCATTGGAATGGTGCTCATAGGGTCCCACAAAAACCACCGGGCAAAAGGCCCTCATCTCTTCAGCCACGTCCACACAACCCAAGCTCTCTTCCTGAGCGGAAAGATCGCCACTGTCTGCACACAAATCCTTTCTTAACTTGCCGATGCACTGGCTGGTCCGCTGACGGGTCATGGGTGCCTGATAAACACCAATAATTTTTTGCAGGCGTTCCAGAGCGCCGGTAGCGCCGGTGCCCGTTAAAATAATGCGGCCGTCAGGACCAGCGTTGACCAGGCGCTTTATCATCTCTTCAGCCTGTTGCAGCAAACGGGTGCAGTATATTCCGGTATAATCATCCTCGGTATGCGAGTTGGCATAAGACTTGAGGATATTGAACAATTTCTCCTCAATAAAACGCAAACCTCTGCCTGATGCTGTGTAATCGGCATAGAGGTTATGGCGCTGGCCAAAGGGAGTTGTAAACACCAGATCATTGCCAATGATCTGCTCCCTGACATATTCCATACTATAGTTGGGCATCACTTCACCTCTTCTTTTTGAGTCATTATTTTACACCATTCTGGCCATGCTGACAACCGCTGCCAGAAGTGAGTTTGAGCTGTTGGAAAAAAAATTCAATCGTAATAACACAAAAACTGGAAATGAATATATGAATTGCTTATAATGAATTTATTAAATAAAAGGATGGGAATATGAGAACAATGCAAAAACGTTTTTCCATGTTTGTATTATTAATGTTTGTTACCCTCCCCTTTCTCGCCTGGGGAGATACTGCAGTTAACACCCCTGAAGGATTATGGAAAACCATTGACGACAAAACCAACAAGCCCAAATCCATTGTCCGTGTCTGGCAGGAGGACGGTAAGTTAAAGGGAAAGATCATCAAACTCTTTCGCGAACCCGATGAAGAGCAAAATCCCAAATGCGATAAGTGCAAAGGGGATAAGAAGGACAAACCTGTTCTCGGCATGATTTTTTTATGGGGATTTACCGGCAAGGGAGACTTCTGGAAAAAGGGCAAAATCCTTGACCCAAAAAACGGCAAAATTTACCATTGCCAGCTAAAGGTGAAGGAGAATGGCAAAAAGCTGCATGTTTACGGCTATATCCGCATAATTTTCAAAATCGGCCGCTCCCAGACCTGGCTGCGGGCCTCAGAGGCTGATCTGGAACAAAAAGAGAAAACCACTTAATCCCATTCACCGCTCGCGCTATTCTGTCTGGAATAAGGCACTATCACGGATAAAATCCTATCATACGCCTATTTAACAAAAATTCCTAAAAAACCGGTAAAGTGAAATTTCCCGGGCCCTTTCTTTATATAAGTACTAGGATATTTTATGAAGGGGAATGGCTGGTTTGCTAAATAAATTTTGTTTTAATAAAATGGCTGTGTGCCTGATTCCAATTCTGCAAGGCAGTCATAAAAGTTTATCAACGATGGGAGGAGAGGATGAGAAATGTCCGGTGTGTAAAACAAAAAAATTAAAATAAAAAAATCACAAATAGGAGAGTAAAAAATGAGTAAAAAACTCAACCCAAAGGCTGTGGGCCTGGTGGTATTGTTCGCCTTTATATGTCTGGCATTTGCCTATCCTATCACAGCCCAGGCCACGCAAAATGTAACCCGGGCCACGATCCAGCCAAAAGCAGCGACCAAGTGCCCGGTCTACAAGACAAAATGCCCGGTTTACAAAACCAAGTGCCCCGTTTACAGGACCAAATGTCCGGTCTACCAAACCAAATGTCCGCCCTTGAGAACCAAGTGTCCGGTCTACAAAACCAGATGCCCGGCCCATCCTACCAAGTGTGTCAGAAAACAGACTGTATGCCCCGCCTACAACACCAAGTGCCCTGTTCGCCAAACCCGTTGCCCGGTTTATAAGACCAAATGTCCACCCACCAGAACCAAATGTGTGAAGAAAGAGACTTATTGCCCGGTTTACGAGACAAAATGTCCGCCCACTCGAACCAAATGTGTTAAAAAAGAGACGGTTTGTCCCACCTACGAGACCAAGTGCCCGGCGGTACGGACCAAATGTCCGGCAGTGAGAACCCAGTGTCCGGTATGTAAGGAACAATAATCATTATTTGGTGATTTGACAACAGATCCGGGGCCTAATCGTCCCGTATAAGATTATGAGGGGCAACTATAAAGTTGCCCCTCTTTTTTATTTGCTTTTATTTTTTAACTCGCGTAAGATACTTTTTTAATTGAATTTCAACAACTCTATTTTAAAATGAACAAGAATCCCAACAGCACCAATGAAGTTAAAAAGAGGGTGCCGTTGACCACCATACTCTTTATATTATGCGGTATGGCAGCAGCCTGGGTTGCCATCGGTTCCACCGGACTTATGGCCCACTTCTTGAGGAAGGCGATCACCATCCTGCTGCTCCTGTTTTCTTTGCTGCTGATACCGTCCGGAGAACAAACCGGTAAAAAACGACTTTTTTGCTCTATCGCCGGTTTTTTAATAACTCTGATACTGATCTCCTCTGCGGAACAATCGATAAACCTGACCGGAGTATTGGTCTTTTATGCCTCCTTTTTAATTTTCGTCAACAAAGAATCGACATGGCAGCGCCTGCTAAATATCCTGGTAAAAGCGATATTTATCCTGATCCTCTACCGCCTGCTGCTTTTATCAGTACCTCTGGTCTGGTTTGCTTGCCAAGCCCTGTCTCAGACACTGGGGCAAATCGCCGGCTTTACCACCGGTTCAGCCCTGTGGCCGGGACCCACCTTGGCCGGAATTGATTTTCTCGTCCTCAGCCTGGCTTTTTTAGTAATCTGGTGGGCCAGGCAAAAATCTTTCTCCATCAGACATTTACTATATTCAGCCTTAATTCTGCTGGCAGGCCACCTTTTTTACCTGATGATACTCTCTATCCTCACAGCCTGGCTCACCTGGCAGCTGCCCCTTCTGGCAGCCCTGTTGCATTTGCTATTCTGGCTGCTCCTATTAAAATTTTCAGCAGCCAGCGGTTCTTACAAAAAGGTTAGGGAGTCCACTCGCCTTATGCGCCGTTTATCCGTGCCCCTGCTGCTGGTACTTATTGTAGCATTGGCCCTGACCTGCTACTTTTATGCCAGGCCCAAAGGATTACAAACCACAAAAATTGTAGCCTGGGAAAAAGGATTTTTAAACTGGGAAAAGGCCAAACACGGTGAATACGGCCGCCTATCCCAGGGTATGTACGGCATGCTGCCCCAACATATTAAAAGTTTGGGCGCAGAATTTGTCATATCTCCTAACCTGTCGCCCGCCGACCTTGAGCATGCCAGGGTATTAATGTTGATTTACCCTGCCGATCCCTGGCCCGAAGGCATGCTGCAGCGGATCTGGGATTATGTTAAAAAGGGCGGCTCCCTGCTGGTATTGGGTGAGCACACCGTCCGGGAAAAGGACGGCGGCTGCCGTTTTAACGAGGTATTGGCTCCCACTGCCATGAGGGTTCGCTTTGATTCAGCCACCTTTGCCGTGGGAGGATGGCTCCACTCTTACCAGCAGATGAACCACCCGGCCTTCATGGCCGTATCAGACCAGCGCAATGAGTATGGCCTGGTCATCGGCGCATCGGTTGAAGCTCGTTGGCCTGCCAGGCCATTGGTGCTGGGACGCTGGGGTTGGAATGATCCGGGAGATGCTGCCACTGAAGCGATGATGGGCAACAACCGCTACGATGCCGGAGAAAAACTTGGAGACCTGGTACTGGCCGCGGAACAACAATTCGGCAAGGGCCGCATCGTGGTACTTGGTGATACCAGCGGTTTTACCAACGGCATAATGACCAGCACCTACCCATTTGTTTACCGGCTCCTCTCCTACCTGGCT
>CBFDCH010000162.1:0-6190 GCA_965603235.1 uncultured bacterium
GGTTTTAATAGTTTGAATATTTTTTCCATGTCCACGGATAAAAACGACCGGTGGTGGTCATTTTCAGGTAAATTTTCCTCTACCCGGAATTTCTCTTCCACCCTGTTTCTCCTCTGGTAATCAATAACCAACCGGACTGCAATTTTGTACAGGTAGGCCTTTTTTTGATGCTCCAGTAAATGGGCGGGAGATGCCCGCAAAAACCTGAGCCACGACTCCTGAAAAATATCATCTGCCAGGTTCTGGTCACCACAGGTTTTGCAGATAAAAATCCAAAAAACCCGGGCATACTTTTTATAAAAGTATTTGAATGATGCCTGCCAGATTTTATTATCAAATGAATCCATGTTTTTAATTCTTGCTTAAATTTATTGGCAGGCATCATTCTGAAATATCACGCAGATCACATTCAATCCTTTAAAATACCATTGCCGTTTTCGATTATACCCCATTTCTTACTGATTCGGTACGATACAAAGGCTGAGATTAAAAATCCGATCCCCAGGGCCAAAAAGACGATGCCGCCGGCATTGAAATAGCGGGCCTCATCTGCAAACAAGAGGGCAAGAGGGAAAAAAGCAACACCCAGTACCGAGAGGATTATGCCGGATGAAAATGCTGAGATTAGCTTGTCTTTGGCTGTGCCTCCGGCCACGGTCAGGGAGTTGAGGAACCTGTCGCCGCTTTCGGTTTGCAGGAAGTTGTTTAAATCCTGAATGTTGCCAATCTTTTCAACCAGCCGGTTCTGCAGGTCATTTTTTAGCCGGTGTCGTTTCCAATCAAGCCATAACTTGATTATCCAGATAGTTGCCGCAAAAAATATCGGCATGATAATCATTGCTGACATTTCTTCGTTTGGTGCCATGTTCTACCTCCAAATTTCAATTTTCCAAACAGCTTAACCGCTGTTTACCACTATAACGGGACAACCAGCCTATCGGTTAACATGAAAAGTACAAATAAAATAAATGGTGGAAGCAGGTTAATTTAAAGAAACGGACAAACGGCTTAATTCAGCGATTCAGCTATCTTCCCCTGCATTTTTCAAAAGTGAATGTGAATCTTAGCGACAATTCACTTTAGCTCAGATCCTGGCAGGCGGAGTAGAGGTTTAAAAATAATTGTTCAAGCTGTTCGGTGGGAGTGGAGGCAAAGGCAATGCGGATTAATCCGTGCTGTTTCAGAGCAATGACACCGGTCTGATACTTTTTCAACAGATGCTGGCGTATCTCCTCCACATCCAGGTTTTGCTTCAAGGAGACACACATAAAATAACCGGAGTTGTAGGGTAAAGGATTAAAATATTCGCCAAATTCCTCATGATCTGCCAGAATTGATCTTACCCGCTCATACCTTGTTTTCAAGAGCTCATAACACTCCTTTTTCTCCTGCTGATAATTATCGGATTTATAGGCATGGAGCAGAAGAGATTGCGAGAGATTTGAGGCATTGGAAATTGTGGCCCGCACCGCTCCGGCACTCTTTTTTTCCAGAGCTTCATACACAGCACGCGTACATCCCTGAATACCATATGTAACAAAACCGACTCGAAGTCCCCACACATAGTCTTCTTTGGTTGCCCCATCCACTTTTACAGCCAAAATATTTTCATGAGCATGCGCCAATTGAGTAAACAATGACTGGCGGTAAATTCCCTCTCTATAAACCAGGCCAAAATAGGCATCATCAAAAACCACCAGCAATTGGGTGCCTGATTCAGCTTCTTCAACTAGTACTTTTTTAATCTGCGCGGCCTCTTCGTCTGTGGGTGTGTAGCCGGTGGGATTGTTGGGAAAATTGAGTAACACGATCTTTTTACTGGATTTTACTTCCTGCAAACTCTGCGCCAATCCATTTACATTTAAACCCTTGTTCTCAAAAAAGGGATAATCGGCCAGTTGGCCGCCATAAGTATTCTTAAAAATCAATTTATAGTTGCCCCAGAAAAGATCGGGTACGATAATGGTGTCTCCTTCGTCCACAAAGAGATAACCCGTCACGCTGAGGCCATGGGTTAAGGCATTGGTTACGATGGGCTGGCTTACCTTTGTGGTATCAAGGGAAGGATTTTTTTGCCCCATCAGCTCAAGCCACGTTTTCCGCAATTCTTTATTCCCGTAACTATTGGAGTATGGAAATACCTGTTCAGGCGGTAGGTCAATGACCTCTGCAATTTTTGACAATCGGAGAGGCGTTCCGTCATTTCTGTAGCCCACGCCAATGGTGGCGTTGATGGTCGCGCCCTTGGCCTCCATCCCCTGGGCCACCAACCCCTTTGAAGGGAAAAAAATCGCCTTGCCCCTGGCAGATAATAGTTTTTGGATTGCGGGGCAATGTGCTTGAAAAATCTGATTTAACTCCATTGCCTGGGAATCCAGTTTCTGCATAATATCCTCCATTTTCCAGTACCAGCGATAAAATAGAGTTCTACTACAATTTCAGCTGAAAATCAACCATCATTATCCCCAAGACCAACTCTTTTGAAAAAAACTATTGACAGATAATAAATATTGAATTATTACTTAATCACCGTTTCAGTATTTTTCCAAAAAAATTGGCATGAAAAATAATAATTTAAAGCCAGGAGATAAAATTCCCGAAAGCCTCATTCTCAAACGTTTCAAAGACAAAGAATTTGACGGCATCCTGATTGAATTAAAGGGAGACTCCAAATCCCTGTTTAGGGTAACCGAGGACAATCGCTACCTGTTTAGGGTTGACAAAGAGGTATATCCGCAAAAAGACCTGGAAGCCGCGGAGTGCAAAAACGAGGAACCTGAGTTGCCGGAAAGCGACAACACACTGCCAGACTTCTTAAGACCTTACTTAAAAAAAGCTTTTATATTAAAAAATGAAAAAGAGACCTTAATATATGACCAGGATTTTAAACTGGCCGGTAGATTGGTGGAGGGAATTCTATCGGGGAGCAAAACAAAAAAACCTATTGAGAAGGTGGCCATTCCCGAAAATGATGTCACCAAGCTTCAGGAGGGGGATCCTCTACCAGCCGCCTGGCAGCAGATTTGTTTGCCGGAGAAGGATGGCTATAGCCTTAAAATTGGAGAATTTTTATTCCGAATGGACTCAAACTATAATATTGCCGGAAAAGTTAACCTGCAGGAGCCAAATAGAGAGGATCTGGATGAATACGAAAAAACCGAAGCAATAATCATCCCCCCTAAATTTCTCCCCGAGGAAGTTGATCCATCCGAAAAAACGGCTGAGAGTTTTCCCCTGCCGGTCCGGGGGCAAAATTTAAACCTCACACCCGAGCTGATTGTCGCCAAAATTGTCAACAAATTTAAGAAAGCCATTAAAAGTAACAAACTTCAACTCGACTATTTTGTTGAACAAAAGTTGGGGATCGAGAGGTATAATGATTTGGCCAAGGTTCTTTTGGGCGATATTAAAAAATTAAACGAAGAGACCAAAGAGGGTGTTGAAAAAAGTCCCAAAAGGAAGATCCAGGGTGGATTATCGCTGTTAAAAGCCGCCCTGATTCATGAACTTTATATAAACACGACCCTGGCCGGCCGATCTGGTGGAGAAAATCAGGGAGTTGAAAGCGGTAGAAACCTCAAGTCCCTGTGGACCTTTCTGATTCTATTGAACCACAACAGTTCCCATAGACCACTGGGTGCGGAAATCTCAGAAGCCGAACAGAAGGAGATGGTCCGTTTTTTTGGTGACCTGCAAAAACAGTATAAAGATAAAGAGAAAATAATTAAACGTATTTACGAGAAATTGCTCTTTGACCTGGACGAAGGGGTCCTCACTTTTGGAAATAAATCGATATCAATCGACAAATTCAAGGCCATCCTAATATACAAATTTTATGAGAACACCAACAAATTGGACCGGGGAGACGGCATTACCATGATCTGTGCCACTCGGGATATTATTGATTTCCGTTTTAATAAATAATAGACACCAGCCCGGCAAAACAAGCATAGTGACAGCGCAGACCATAAGTCGTATCAGGAATTAGAATCCGGGGTCATAAAAGCGATATCATCCCAGGGATGCCTGTAGAGAGGTTGTTTCAGCCGTTTCTGATCGAGGTAATGACCAATCAGCCCAATGGCGCGGCCGTACACGAAAAGTCCGTTTAAAGCACCCATCTCCACAAAATTATCAGCTTCCTCTTTACTGAAAGCCCCGCAGCTTCTCATCATATCTACAAAGGCCACCCCGATACAACCATCTACATTGAGAATTAGATTGTTGCGTTTGGCTGTGGTTAGTTTTTCCACCTTCAAGGCATAGTCCAGCACAGGAGTTTGGGGGAAATGTTCCTTGGCAAAATCCTTGACAATAGTGACCCGGATATCAGGATTCTGGACACTTTTTACTCTATGACCGATTCCTGGAATATTTATCCCCTTGGATTTCATATCTAATACAAACTCCTTGGGTTGAAGATCCTGGTCCAGAGCTTTGGAGAACCAATAGGCCGCCCCATCAATAGCTCCACCAAAACGGGGGCCAATGGTCAATAAGCCTGAAACCAGTGAGGAGATTAAGTCTTTGCCTGCCCTGGCCGCCACAATGGTATTATGAGCGCCTGATACTGCCGGGCCATGATCTGCGGTTACCTGAACCACCAATTCAATAAAACGCCTGGCATATTCGGGTAATTCCCGTTGGAACCAAAGGTGGCCAATGGTACCGCCAATACCCTGGTTTTCCTTGATGATACGGGATAGGGGAACGTTGTCATAGGTCACTTCCTCCCCCCTATCATCACTGATTGTACAGATAAAGGAGGCCGATTTTCGAACCACTCCGCTTTTCAAGGCTGTCTGATAGTCCATTAATGGCTTGGGATAACCGGGTTCCTCTTTCACCTGAATAATGCCTTCTTTCTCCAGCTTTTCGTAGACCTCTTTGATCTTTTGACCATAATCATCGAAGGAGTTGGGCACCAACACACCTGCTTCTTGCAGGGCTTTGTTTTTGGCCTCAGCAGTTTCCCGACTGGAATCCGCCCTGGCGCCGGCATGCCCGAATTGAGCGCCTGCCGGGAAAACCTTGGCACAAGTGCCGGTAACCCACATAACCAGTGGTTTGGTTATTATTCCATCCTTTAGGGCATCAACGATTTCATACTCATCCTCACCGCCGACTTCACCGAGGCAAACCAGCATCTTGATGTCTGGATTCTGGTTCATCCGCTGCAAATGCTGTAGCAGGGTTGAACCGGGATAACGGTCTCCACCAATGGCGTGTCCCTCATAAATTCCATCGGCATTGCGGGAGATGATGTTGTACATTTCATTGGACATTCCACCAGACTTGGATACAAATCCCACTGACCCCGGTCGATATAGCTTGGATTCAATTATGTTATCAATAGTCCCGGCAGTATTTCCGATCTTGAAAGCACCAGCCACGATGCCGCCCACAGTAGCGGGACCAATGATCCATTTGCCCTCTTTCTCTGCCAGATGGGCCAACTCCCTTGCACGAACTTCCGGAATCCCCTCGGCAATGATAGCCACCGTGCGAATCGAATCGGTTTGCAGTGCTTCTTTTGAAGTGGCATAAGCAGAACGAAATGAAGCAAAATTGATTAAAACATCGGCCTGAGGGTGCTGCCGGGTCGCCTCTGCGATGGTACGAACCATGGGAATTAATATTTCACTCTTGCCAAAAAAAGCCTTGTGCAGCCCACTCCGGCTGGGATTTACGATACACGCAACTGAAGGTATTTGACGTTGAGACACATAATCAAAATCGAGCATACGCTGAATGGCGTTTTGCTGATAATTGTAGACAATTGCCTGGGTGGTTTTATCGAACAGTATGTATTCAGGTCGTTGGGTCATTTTTCACCTCCAGCGGACGCCAATATCTCAAAAGCCCGCGGTACGATCCGGGTCATATGGGTTTCCGGGCCATACACCTCAATAGGGACGCCCAGTTTATTGCCCAGTGTTCTCATATTATCCAATCCCTCCTGGTAGTTGGGACCACCCCGCCTGACGTATATGTGCACGTTATGATCAATTAACTTTTCCCTAAACTCGGTCAACGCTTCAATAATACCGGTAAATGTTTTGGCCACATCGGTAAAATTGGCAATTCCACCGCCAATGAGCAGCACTTTCCCCAGGGGATGTCTTTTCCGGGTCATCAGGTCTAAAATGGTTTTGGCATACTCTTTGGTTTCATCCTTGGTGGGATTGCC